>JACVIX010000015.1 GCA_015711725.1 Candidatus Geothermincola primus
CCGGCTGTCCTGGGTAAGCGGTTCCAGGGATGTGGCCGGGCCCCCGGTTGAGATTTTCGGTGTCGTCTAATTCGGCGAGCTCCACCACGATAACGTCCAGTTGCAACTTGGGGATGATAAGCCTGGCGATGGCGTCTCCAGCTTGTACAGCGCTAAAGTCCTCGTCCGCGGGATTCTCTATCCAGGATCTTTCCAGTTCCTCCTGGGCTTTGCGAAAAGAACGGTTGCTCAGGGAAATGTATATATATACGCCTGCCAGTGTGAGCAAGCCTAGGAAAATAAGGTAGATTCCGGCGATAATCAGCACCCTTCCTTTGCGGCGTTTACCCTTACGGGACCTTCTCTCGGATTCTTTTCGTCTTTCCTCATGCTCCCCTGAGAGGTTGTTATCCTGTTTCACGTGCTCTTCCTTTATCCACCGATTGAAATACCTTTACGGACTTTACCGCAAATATACCATTGTGTATTCTTTTCCCTTCCTTTATTCCTCCACTCCTCGCGAAATCAATTCCTTTTGATATAAATAATATGGCGCAGCCTGAGTCTGAACATGTCCTACGCCAGGTGGGTGAAGGCGATAGGCAGTCGATCCCCCTCGTTAATCCGCTTCCGCCTCCGTCTTCCTTAAATCTCATTCCCGCTCCCATCTCTTGGATTCTTCCCAGAGATTGTCCAGCTCCTCCAAGGAAAGTTCTTCCATGGAGAGCCCTTCCCTCAAGCATACTTCCTCCATGTAACGGAAACGCCGCTTGAACTTGGTGGCGCTGCGAAAGAGTGCTATCTCCGGGTCAACTCTCAAATGGCGGCAGATGTTCACAATGGAGAAGAGCAGGTCGCCTATTTCGTCTTGGAGATTACCCATCCCCTTTTCCACGATCTCTCTGATCTCGCTTAACTCCTCCTCCAGCTTGAAGAGCACCTCCTCGACGCGGTCCCAGTCGAATCCCAAGCGAGCCGCCCGGGTCTGCAGCTTATAGGCGTAGAGGAGAGCGGGCAGGTCGGGGGAGACCGTCTCCATCGCGGAGGAGCCATACTGCTCCTCCGATTTGATCTTCTCCCAGCGGGCGATCACCTCCTCGGGAGTGCGCAATTTCGCCTCTCCGAAAACATGGGGGTGACGACGAATAAGCTTCTCCTCGATCAATCGGAGGGAGTCGGTAATGTCGAAGACCCCCTTCTCTTTGCCTAATTGTGCGTGGAGGGCGACCTGTAGGAGAACGTCGCCCAGCTCCTCAGAGAGATGTTCCCAGTCTTGCTTGCGGATAGCCTCGATGGCTTCATGCGACTCCTCGATGAGATGACGGGCCAGGGTTTCGTGAGTCTGCTTGCGGTCCCAGGGACAGCCATCCGGTCCCCGCAACTTCGCAACTATGGAGAAAAGCCTCTTGAAGTCGAAGATATCCTCCTCCGCCAAGGGGGGCACGAACAGGGTGGTAAGATGGTCGAAACAATCTTTGCGGTCCAGATCGGCCAGGGTTATCTCCACCACTTTCTTCCGAGGTGTTCCCAACGAGAGGAGCAACTTTACCTTATGCTCGGGAGGGTATATCTCCATCAGGGTTAGTTTAAGATCGGAGGCTAGATCCCTGGAATCCAGCTGACAGATAACCATGGCTAGGCGAGGCTCTAAGCGAGCGAGGTTGCCGGATGCCACCTCGCCAGCGTCTAAAAGGGCGATTCCTTCCACCGGATCCAGTTGCAGGGCTTCAAACACTAAATCGAGGAAACTCACCGCCGGATGGAGAATCACTTGAACCTGCCGCCTCCTCAAGAGCAGAGAGACCGCCTTCTCCGCCACAAGGGGATGGCCTGGGGTGGCGTAGATTATCTCCCCCCATTTAGACGCTTCTTCCACCAGCAAGTCCGCGATGGAGTGGTATACTTCTTCAAGAGATTCCCCCTTTTCGTAAAGGTGGTCGAAGGTGGAGAAATGAATGCCCGCCCTCTTCATCTCTTTAACGCAGGGATGTTCCGAGGTGCGCAGGAAAACTCGTTTCGGTCCCCGCAGGATTTCCCAGGCTTCCAGGGTAATGAGATTAAGGTTACCCGGGCCCAGCCCAAGACAGTGGACGATGGGAAGAGCACTCACCAGTCAACCTCCCTTAAAAAGCTTCTTATCGCCGATTAAGTCGATCAACTTCCATTCTAACACGCTCACAATAATTGCTTGTGAACCTGAAGATGATAAACGATTCATTGGTGATTAAATCAGACAAGGGGAGGGGCTGAGGCCTTTGGACGACTTTTATGACGATGATTGTGATAGCTAGGCTGCCTAGGTTCAGAAACATAGTGGACACCCCCTATACTTGCTTTGTAGTAAAAGAAGCAGAGCAAGGAGGTATCCAAATGAAGGCTTCAGACATTCAGCCCATCTATGTTACAATCATTTCATCATGGAGATAAAGGGATTGATACTGAGCGGCGGAGAGGGGACCCGTTTAAGGCCAATCACCCATACCAGTGCCAAACAGCTGGTACCAGTAGCCAACCGCCCAATCCTCTTCTATGGAATCGATGCGCTTAAAGAAGCGGGAATAGAGGATATAGGCATCATCGTGGGTTCCACCGAAGAGGAGATCAGGCAAGCGGTGGGGGATGGCTCATCCTTGGGGGTGAGAGTGACTTATATACGCCAGGAAGCGCCCCTAGGGCTCGCCCATGCTGTGCTCACCGCGGAGGAATACTTGGGCGAGACCCCTTTCGTGATGTATCTTGGCGATAACTTAATCAAAGAAGGGATCGCCGAACTAGTGAAGCGTTTCAAAGAGGCGCAACCGGATGCTCTGATACTGCTGGCTCACGTGCTTGAGCCCCAGCGTTTCGGGGTGGCTCGCCTGGAAGGGGACAGGGTGGTGGAGCTGATCGAGAAGCCCAAGATACCCCCCAGCGACCTGGCTCTAGTGGGTGTATATATGTTCAAGAACGTTATCTTCCAAGCGGCTAAGTCCATCAAGCCCTCCTGGCGAAACGAGTTAGAGATAACCGACGCTATTCAGTACCTTATCGAGAACGGCTATCAGGTGGAATCCCATATTATCAATGGATGGTGGAAAGATACGGGAAGGCTGGAAGATTTACTGGAAGCGAACCGTATGGTGCTGGAGGGCATCGAACCCCGTTGCTCCGGACATGTGGACGGGGAATCTCAGGTATTCGGAAGGGTGGTAATCGAAGAGGGAGCGGAGGTAATTAACAGCGTTATCAGGGGGCCGGCGATTATCGGCAAACAGGCCAGGATCGTAAATTCTTTCATTGGCCCCTTTACCTCTATCTACTATGAGGTGTTGGTGGAGAACAGCGAGATAGAACACTCCATCGTGATGGAGAAGAGCCGCATATCCCATATCCGGGGGAGGATCGAGGACAGCTTGATCGGCAAAAACGTGGAGATAGATCGTTCCCCCATGCGGCCCAAAGCCCTTCGCCTGATGTTGGGGGATAATTCGAAGATTGGTTTAATCTGATACTCGTAGTTCGATCATCGATTAATCCTTGCTTTTGAGTGAACGGGATTGAGCGCTTGCGAGCGGGAGGAGCATAAAGAGCATGATTGAGGATGTAAGAATATTCAAGCTGGAGAAGTTTCATAACTCCAAGGGCATGAACGTCCAGATTTTCAAGGGGGATGAGGAGGGATTCCCCCAGATTCGTCACCTCTACTGCTCCAGCTTGTATCCCGGCGAGATAAAGGCGTGGCATTTCCACCGACGAAAGCGTGAGATGATCGCCTGTTTTACGGGGATGATAAAACTGGTCATCTACGATGACAGGGAAGATTCCCCTAGTCGAGGGGAGATCATGGAGATTTTCATCGGGGAGGATAACTTCTGTTTGGTGGACATACCGCCTGGTCTTTTCCATGGGGTGAAGTGCTATTCTCCGCGAGAGGCTTTCATGTTGGTGATAAACGATCAACCCTTCGATCCCGGCGGACCCGATAAGGTGGAAATCCCCTGGAACAGCCATGAGATTCCCTATGACTGGTCTATCAAGATGAGATGAACAATAGGTTATGAAAAAGAGATCCTCAAGCTTAAAATAATCGGTGGGGTATGCGCGGAAGTGGGAACGAAAAAAACGCGCGGACTTGACGGAATCTTGAACTGGATTGATGAGAATTCCGATGCCCATGACTTGGTTTACTCGTGGTTATTGAATACGATATCAGATGATAAACGGCGCTGAACGTAAAGAAAAGGGAGCGATGGGTAGGGAGAAGAGATGAGATTACTAGTGACAGGCGGATGCGGGTTTATCGGAAGCAATTTCGTGAGATGGATACTGAAAGAGCACCCGGAAGATCAAGTCATAAATCTGGACAAGCTCACCTATGCGGGTAATCCGTCTAACTTGAAGGACTTGGAAGATGACCCCAGGTATCTCTTCATTCATGGTGATATCTGCGATCCGGTGGATGTGGACGAGGCTTTTTCCCGCGATCCCGACGCGGTGGTAAACTTCGCCGCGGAGACCCATGTGGACCGCTCCATCATGGATCCCAGCGTCTTTATCCAGACCGACATTCTAGGAACCTTTCAGCTGCTGGAGGCGGTGAGGAGGCATCAGACCCCGCGTTTTGTGCAGATCTCCACCGATGAGGTTTACGGAAGCATCGAGCGAGGTTCCTTTGATGAGGAGAGCCCCTTGCGACCCAACAGCCCCTATGCCGCTTCCAAGGCGGGAGGAGACCTGATGGTGCGCGCCTATTTCAAGACCTTCGGAACCCCGGTGCTGATCGTGCGCAGTTCCAATAATTACGGGCCCTACCAGTACCCGGAGAAAGTCATTCCCCTGTTCGTTACCAATCTTTTAGAGGGAAGGAAGGTGCCTCTCTATGGGGATGGGATGAACGTGCGGGACTGGCTCTTCGTGGAGGACAACTGTGCGGCTATAGATTTGATCCTGCGTAGAGGAGTAGATGGTGAGATATACAACGTGGGGGGAAACCGGGAGATAACCAACCTAGAGCTCACCAAAACCCTCCTTTCTCTACTGGATAAAGACGAGACCTATATAGAGTTCGTGGATGACCGCTTAGGCCATGATCGCAGGTATTCGCTCAATTGCGAAAAGGTAAGAAATCTCGGATGGGAAGCCCGCTGGGACTTTCTAGATGGCTTGCGTTATACCCTAGAGTGGTACCGCGAGAATGAGGATTGGTGGCGACCCATCAAATCGGGAGAATTCAAGGAATATTATCTGCGCAAGTACGGAAATATTTAACCAAGGCGCCGACCTTGTGGTTGAAAGCCCCGCCGGTCATGAACAATACTTTTGTTTGACTTTGACGCGGCATGGCTGTGGCAGGAAAACCCTGGGATTCCGGGAAAGATATATAGCGAATAAAACGCATTGAAGATTATTGATTTATGAACCTAAATACCTGGGAAACCTGAGTAAAGTTTTTGAGTTTGTTTGATTAACGTTTGGAAGGGAAGAGCACTTGAAAATATGCCCTCCGTACATTAAGGTTTTTCCATGCGCGGATGAGCGAAGGATTACAACGCTGTCCGGAAGCCTCAGTCCCTCCGATTAGATTTTATGTGGCGAGGGCTAGAATGGCGATTAGAGGTAGTAGAGATGATAGAGAATTTTAGGGAATTGCTGAAGAGCAGGGAGCTTCTTTTTAACCTTACTCGCAAAGAAGTTAAAGTTAAGTACAAGAACTCGGTGCTGGGTTTCTTCTGGTCCCTTATCTATCCCTTAATCATGTTAATGGTTTTTTATGTGGCTTTTGGGGTAATCTTCAAAGTGCGGGGGGAAGGGATGAACTATTATGCCTTCTTTCTTATGTGCGGTATTCTTCCTTGGAATTTCTTTTCCCAGTCCCTTACCATGGCGGCCAGCTCCATCGTGAGGGATGGAGCCTTGGTGAAGAAGATCTATTTCCCTCGGGAGGTTTTACCCCTTTCCCAGATTGGGTCCAATTCCTTCAACTTCGTGCTTCAAGTGTTAGTGCTTGTGGCCTTCATGATATTCTTCCGCATTCCTCTTTCCTACTGGATCTTCGCTTTCCCCTTGGTGCTCTTTCTGGAAGTGGTCTTTATCGCTGGGCTTTCTCTCTTTTTATCGGCTCTTAACGTGTATTTCAGGGACGTACAATATTTTACGGAATTGCTGCTTATCGCCTGGTTCTGGATGACCCCAATTGTCTATCCCTTCACTTTCATCACCCAGAGACTGCCTATATGGGGTCAGAAGCTCTACTTGATGAATCCCATGGCCCACATCATCCTTCTCTATCAATATATTCTCTACAACCCCAGGGTGAACGCCCAGGCGGCTTTTCAGGATGTGGAGCTCATTTCCTGGAAGTCGGTTACCGCTGTGGCAGTGGGATCCTTGATATTGTTGATGTTGAGCTATCTTTATTTCATCCGTCAAGAAGGGAGGTTCGCAGAGTTTATCTAGATGGAAACTTTGGTTAAAGGAGGAGAATTAATTAAGTCTGGCAAACCGGACCCAGCAGTGGAGGTCATCGGGGTGAGCAAGTGTTTCCGCCTTTATCATGATTACAACGTTAATCTCAAAGAAAAGCTGATCAACTGGCGGAAGAGGGGTTATGACCTCTTTTGGGCTTTGGACGATATCAACCTGACCATCCACAGGGGTGAGACGTTGGGTATGATAGGACCCAATGGTTCAGGCAAGTCTACTTTGTTGCGGATGATGACCCGCATCATGAAGCCCAACAAAGGAGAGATCAAAGTCCACGGGAAGATCGCCGCCCTTTTAGATTTAGGGGCGGGTTTCCACCCTGACCTCACCGGCAGGGAGAACATTTACCTGAACGCTTCCATCCTCGGTTTCTCCAAGAAGGAAGTGGATGCCATCTTCGATGAGATTGTGGAGTTCTCAGAACTGGGACCCTTTATCGATAACCAGGTGAAGAACTATTCCAGCGGTATGTATGTGCGTCTGGGTTTCTCAGTAGCTATTAACGTGGACCCGGAAATCCTGCTCATCGACGAGGTCTTAGCGGTGGGCGATGAGTCGTTCCAGGCTAAATGCCTGGAACGCATCTATAGTCTGCAGAGGTCGGGGAAGACCATCGTGTTGGTCACCCACAATTCCGATCTAGCCGCCCAGATATCCGACCGGGTGTTGTGGCTGGAGTATGGCAAAATCCGCAAGCTGGGCGACCCCTGGGAGGTGGTGAGCGAATATCATGAGGCGATGTCCATTCAACCCAAAGAGGAGGAGTCCGGTACCCAAGATATATTTATCAGGGAAGTCGACGTTTTGGATAAAGCGGGGAACCCCAGTCACTCCTTTCAGACCAATGAGCCGTTGGTGGTAAGAGTGCATTATGAGGCGCAGCGGCCCATCGACCACCCCATCTTTGGGCTGAGCTTCTACGATCATCAGGGTTTGATGGTGTACGGCACCAATACCCAGCTGCGTGGGTACGACATTTCACTGGCCGAAGGAAGAGGTAGGGTGGACTTCTCCATTCCCAACTTGACCATGCTGGATGGCAGGTACTTCATATCGGTTGACATCAGATCCCGCGATGGAGAAACGCTCTACCATTCACTGGATAAAACCAGACATTTCGACGTGAAGTCTTCCGGCCGCGATATCGGTTATCTCAGCTTGGATTGCGATATTAGCTGGATGGAAGAGTAGATATCAAAGCGCATCATGGTTGATTGCTTTTATTTATGGGATGGAGCGTATAGCTAGAAAGCGAAAAAGGCAGGTATCCCGAGTTCCAGAACGGAAGGTGGAAGATGGGAGAGGTAGATGAGGTCATTAGGATAGAAAGCGATGAGCTGGATGTAAAAAAAATCATGGAGGATATTCAGAGGAGAGTGGACAGCTATCCCCGGGCGACCCAGTACCAGGAACTCTCCTCGGAAGAGCTGGAGGAATTGGGCATCCCAGAAGGGGAATTCTACGAAGACCCCTTGCACGAGCTTTCGGCGGTTATCCAGTTAGCTCGCACTTTTTCCGAAGTGACCGGGGAGTACAGCGTGGCCACCCGCAAACCGCTTATAGGGCCCCTGGTAGTTCTGGTAAAGAAAGTACTCCGCAGGTTCATGCGGGTTTACATGGACGCGGTGTTCGTGCAGCAGAGAGAGTTTAACCGGAAGATATTGGACGCTATGGAAAGGCTTCATGAGCTTATCTTACGGGAAAGGTCGATGCTGAACCCGGGGCGTCTGGACCGAGCGGCTTTTTTTGAGCGATGGGGAGAAGATTTCGAGGAGGTGGTTTCCCGCATGGAAGCCATCGTTGAGCTTTTCCCACCCGACAAGGAGATAATCAACCTGTTTTCGGGTCGAGGCGAATTTCTCAAAGCCTGCGGAGGCAAGGGGAGGAGAGCGAAGGGGGTGGAGGGGGATGAGAGATTGGTTGCCGCTTGCCAAACGCGGAGCCTGCCGGTTATGAACTTGGATGAACTTGTGTTTTTGGAGAAGACCTTAACGTCGTCCCTGGAAGCGATCTTCATCTACGAGTTGGGGGAGCGCATGGGACCACTGCAGCTGCGCTACGTGGTAAGTCTTTTAGGGGAGAAGATGGCTCCAGGGGGCTTGCTTATCCTCCTCAATCACTTTCCCACTTCCCTCTTCGGGGGCGAGGCTGCCTATCGGGACCCCACCATTCTCCGCTTAATTCACCCTCAAGCCCTGGTGTTCATGCTGGAGGAGATGGGATTTGCCAGCGTGCAATGGCGTCACTTTGAATCCGGGGAAGAGAGTAAGGATAAAGAGATTGAAGACCTGCTACAGATGGCGGAGAGGATGGAAAGGGAAAGACCTGACTTGGGAACCGCATTGAGAGAGCTCGTCGCCCCATCCTTCTATCTGGTTCAGGCCAGGAGGTAGATTGGTGGGTCAAGGTACCATCGCATTTGTCCCGGTTCGCTACGGGGATGGCGTGGTGGGAGGGGCGGAAACCCTGGTCAGAAATCTTGCGGAGGCGTTGCACTTTCGGGGCTGGGCGGTGGAGATCCTTACCACTTGTGTGCTGGATCATTATACCTGGGCGAACTATTTTCCTACTGGGGAAGATAATGTGCGGGGAATCACCGTTCGAAGGTTCCCCGCACAAGGATTGAAGGTGGATAGGAAATTCGTCAAACTGGCCAGGAGCATCCAGGAAGGTCGTGGGATCTCGGTCAGGCGGGAGAAATACTTCCTTTCTCAGGGAGCTTTCAGCCCCCAGCTAAATGAGTATCTCCGGGAGAACCGCGAGAGTTATCGGGCTTTTATCTTCGCCCCCTACCTCTTCGGCACCACTTACTTCGGTTCGCAGGCGGTGGGGGATCGCGCCATGATAATTCCTTGCCTCCATGATGAGCCCTACGCCCGCCTGAAAATTATCGGGGAGATGATGCGCCGCGTAAGGGGCGTGCTTTTCAACAGTTACCCCGAGTTATTGTTGGCCAAAAGGCTTTATGGGGATGATCTGCCAGGATGGGTGGTGGGCATGGGATTCGAGGATGTCCATGGTGACGCTTGGAGGTTTCGCGCGCGTTTTGGAATCGAGGGGGATTTCATCCTCTACTGTGGGCGCAGGGAGATAGCCAAGAACACCCCCTTGCTCATCCATTACTTCTGTAACTATTTATTAAATACGGGGAGGGATCTCAAACTGGTTCTCACCGGGGCGGGAAGAGTGGATTACCCCCAAGCTTTCCGAGGGCGCATAATAGATTTAGGTTTTATAAGCGAGGAGGACAAACGGGACGCCTATCACGCCGCCACCCTGATCTGCCACCCTTCCACCAATGAGAGCTTCTCCATCATGATCCTGGAGGGGTGGCTGGCTAAAACCCCTTGTTTGGTGCATGCCGACTGCGCGGTGACCCGTTATCATGTGGAAAACGCCCAAGGGGGCCTTTGGTTCGGAAGCTATCCGGAGTTCCATGAGGCGCTGGAGTTACTGGTAAAAGACAAGGAATTGAACCGGAAGATGGGGGAATGCGGAAGAAGTTACGTGCTGAGGAATTATAGTTGGGATAGAGTGGTGGGCGCTTTCGAGAGGGCCCTGGAGGAGTCAGGGCTATGAGAGAGGGGATGGTTCCCTTCCAGATAAATGAAGCGAGGGAGTTGCGCGAAGAGGGATAGACGAAGTACGGGAAAGTTTATGAGAGTGCATCAAATTTTAGCCCATTTCGGGATGGGCGACGCAGTGAGCAACCAGGCTCTGGCAATCCATAGAGTCTTGCAGGGATGGGATTTGGAGTGTCACATCTATGCCCGGAGCAGGGACGGCGAGATGGCTTCCCGGTTGGCTCTCCCTGACACGGAATACCAGAAATATAGAAAGAACCGAGAGGACCTGCTCATCTATCACCATTCAATCTACTGCGAGAATTACCGTGAGTTTCTAATATCAAGAAACAGAAAAGTGCTGATTTATCATAACATCACTCCAGCTGAATTCTTCGAGCCCTATGACCAGGAGGTGGCGGATCAGTGCAGAAAGGGAAGGGAGATCCTCCCTCTCTTTGCCGAGGGAGAGCTATTTCTAGGCGTTTCCGAGTACAACCGGAGAGAGCTGGTGGAGGCGGGACTGCCCGAGGATAGAAGTGAGGTCCTGCCCATTCTACCGGATTTACAGAGATTGCGGGGGGAGAAAAGTGATCCCTGGCTTAAACGGATTTTCATGGATGGCAAGACCAATCTCCTTTTTGTGGGGAGGGTGATGCCCAACAAGCGTGTAGAAGACCTTATCTGCCTCTTCCACTATTATCACCGGGTAATTAATGTCAAGTCGCGCCTGGTGATCGCGGGGGGACTCTTCTATCCCTATGTTTCTCGTCTACATGCATTGGCTTGCCAACTGGATCTAGGGGATAATCTCCTATTTTTAGGGAAGATCGGGGACATCTCTTTGGGCACCTGTTATCGGCACGCGGACTTTTACTTGAGCATGAGCGAGCACGAGGGTTTCTGCGTGCCTTTGTTGGAAGCCTTCTCTTTCGGCGTTCCGGTTTTCGCCTATTCCGCGGGCGCGGTTCCTGAGACCATGGGACAGGCGGGAGTGGTCTTTGAGGAGAAAGACTACCCGCTCTTAAGTGAGCTGCTGGAGAATGTGAGGTCTGATCGCTTAATCAGGGAGAGAATCATCAACGCGCAAAATTTACGCCTTGAAGATTTCTCTGAGGAAAGCTTCAATGAGAAGTTGTCTTCCCTGTTTTGGAGGTTGCTTAAATGATCCGCTTGAATGGAAGGGAAATTAATCTGGAGAGTTACAGGGTCAAGGTGGAAAGGCGAAGGTTGCGGGGAATTTTCGCCCAAGTGGCGGAGGAAGTTGGCGCGGGGATAGAGCGTCCCATTAGGGAAGTGGGGATGGGGGGTTTCGCCGAGTTGAGCAACTCCTTACGAGAGGCGATGGCGCTACACGGCGTAAGGTTGGAACCCCCTGACGGGTATCGTTCGGAGGGAATGGGGGGCGTCAGGCTGGGAAAGATGAGAAAGAAATTGATAAGCGGCGTTTGCGGGGGATACTTACAAAAGCAGGAGAGTTTCAACGGGATGGTCTCCAGGGGACTGGATGCCGCGTCGCGCGCCAGTCAGCACATTTTCATGGAACGTGGCTCGATTGAACATGCTTCATGGTTCTTTTCCAGAAGTCGCCGTGAGGCGATCTATGAGGGCGTGATGTTGCGAATTCTGGAAGCGACACGCGGGAATCTGGTTTTTATCGGGCTTCCCGGCATCGGGGCTTATGAAAAAGTCCTGGAGAAAGGCAGGTTGCTTGAGGGGATGGACTGGAACGAGAACGAGGTCTTTCGTTACCAGTCCTCTTACCTGCCGGCTTCGCTGGTGCGACTAGCTGATCTTGCCTTTCTGCGGAAACTAGATGATTGTCAGGTCTTAATGGTCTGTCATTTGGAAGAACTTGGCTGTGAACACTTGTGCGGAATACTTAAAATGGCTGAGAGACGACTGCCTCCCCAGAGCGAATTATGGCTTTGTCTGGGTGAGGAGGAAGCGGAGGTCAAGAAAGAATGCGTCCGTTTCCCTGGAGACGGCGATGTTAACATCTGGAACGAAGCCTTTCTCGCCTGGCTTATGGAAGAGAGGGGATTCCAGGTGGAGAAGATAAAAGTGGATGGTTGCAGGCTATTGAGAGGCAGGCGAGAGTGGTGAGGGTTCATCAAATCTGCGCCCGCTTACAGTTCGGTGACGCAGTCACCAATGACGTCCTGAACATCCATCGAGCTCTGCGCGAGAGAGGTCTGGAAAGCCATATATACGCCCATCACACCGATAGACATTACGCTGGGATAAATGAGGGAGAGAAGCATTACGCCCGTAAATTCCTCAAGGATAAAAAGAGTCTGCTCATCTACCATTATTCCGTCTATAACGATAATTACCGGCTCTATCAGGAGAGCAAGAACCGCAAGGTATTAATCTACCATAACATCACGCCTCCCCATTTCTTTAAGCCTTATAACTTGGAGTTGGCGGAGATTTGCAGGAAAGGGAGGGAATTGCTTCCCGCCCTCCGTCAGTGCGATCTCGCTTTGGGGGACACCGATTACAATCGCCAAGAGCTGCTGCAAGCCGGGTTTAATCCCGCTACCACCGCTGTGCTCCCCATTTTCGTCGATTTTAAGAAGATGGAAAAGGAGGACTCATATCTCTCCGAACGGCTGCGCACGGATACGGTAAACATTCTTTTTTTGGGAAGGATGGTGCCTAACAAGCGCATCGAGGATTTAATCGCTTTCTTCTGCTATTACCATAACCAGGTGAACGCCGCCTCTCGATTATGGGTGGTGGGCTCCTCCTTGTTATCGAATTACAACCTGAAACTATTGCAATTAGTTAAAAGGAGCGGTCTTTCGGGGAAAGTCAGTTTTCCGGGGGGAGCCAGAGGGGTGACCGATGAGGAATTGGTATCTTACTTCCGTCGCGCGCACATCTTCATGACCATGAGCGAGCACGAGGGTTTCTGCGTCCCTTTAGTGGAGAGCATGTACCACTCCCTCCCTATCTTCGCTTACGCGGAGGCCGCCATACCGGAGACTCTGGGCGGGTGCGGAATCCTCTTCAATCGGAAGGTCTTCCCGACGATCGCGGCGGCTGTGGAAGAGGTATTGAGTAATAAATCACTTCGAGAGGACATAATTCAGCGCCAGAAGCGCAGGCTGAAGGAATTCTCGCCGGAAGTGGTGGAGGAGACCCTCTGGAGTTATATCATCCCCCTTTTGGAGTGAGGATGGAGAGGGGAGAGAAGGGGGTGAATTGAAGGTCTGGCGAATTGAACCTATGTCTTTAAGCGGAAGACGAAGGGATCGTCAGAAGTGAAACGATAGAGATTGGGCAGACCAGTTTTTGGAGGGAAGGCCGCTAAGACATCTTTTAATCGGGAAAATGTGGTAGACAGCCAGGAAATATGTGATTAATCTATATCATTAATCCTGTGTCATATGAGGGCTTGTGTGATTTGGGAAAGGTCAATGAAGCGGAAAGGGATGAAAGGGACGGGGATGACCAGGAGAAAAGAACATCTGGCAATCCTGATAGTCTGCCTGCTCATCACCGGGATCTTCACCTGGCCTCTGTTAATTCACCTGCACAACGGAGTGGTAGCCGATTATGGCGATCCCCTATTGAACAGCTGGATCATCACCCATGATATTCGGACCATCTTTTCTTCTCCTGGGAACCTTTTTCAAGGCAATATCATGTATCCCTCCAGGGACGTGATCACCTATTCCGAGCACCTCGCCTCTCTTGCCCTGGTGGCGGCTCCCATCTACTGGATCAGCGGCAACCCCATCCTGGGTTACAACTTTCTGCTCTTCTTCGGCTTCGTCTTCTCCGCCTTCGGTGCGTACTTGCTGGTGCGTCATCTGACCAAGTCTTTATGGTCCGGTCTGGTGGGTGGAATTTTCTTCGGCTTTGTGGCTTACAAGTTCAGCCAGATGACCCATCTTCAAATCTGCTTTTCCGCTTTCTTCCCCTTTACCCTACTCTATCTGCATAAGTTTCTGGAGGGTGGGCACAAACGTCACTTGGCTCTATTTGGCGTCTTTTATCTGGCGCAATCCTTGGCAAGCTGGCATTATCTTATATACATTTCCATGTCGGTGCTCCTGGTGGTTCTCGCTCATTTGGTTATGTCATGGAAACTTGTAGGCTGGGACAAGCTGATCAAGCTGGCTTTGGTGGTTCTGGCCTGCCTGCTGTTGTTGCTGCCCTTCGCGCGTCCTTATGCCAGGACCCATGGTAGATTTTCTGATTTCGAACGTCCGCTGGAAGAGACCCTGCTCTACAACGCTAGGTTGGGCGATTTTCGCAACGTTTTGCCGGAAAACGTCGTTTATGGAAAAATAGGTTTTTTCTTCAACCCCACCTATATCGGTTACGAGAGGGTGCTCTGCACCGGCATAGTGATCCCTTTCTTGCTGATCTCCTTGGTTTTTCTGCGGAAGCGCAGGGTAAATGGATCGGGAGCTGAACTTCCCGAGAATATTCAGGCGGAGGATAAGGAAAGCGTTGAAGCGGAGGGAAAAACCTCCGCTATCCCTATGGATAGGGCTAAAATATGGGGATACCTGCTGGTGCTGTTTTTTTCATTTATCCTCATGTTCGGAAAGAGGATACTGGGGATGGAGAATATTTTTTATGACGCCCTCTACCATTTGGGTCTGCTCAAATTCATCCGGGTGCCCACCCGCTTCTACATTCCCTTCTCCATGGCTCTGACGGTGCTGGGCGGGACGGGCTTGGCAAGGTTTTTAGAAAAGATAGAGAAAGTAAGAACAGGTGGGAGGGATTGGAAGACCGTCATCGGGATAACCTTCACCTTTATTCTCCTGTTGGAAATGTTCACCTTCAATCTTCCCGTCTTACCCGTGCCTGTGGGCGATGAGATTCCCGAGGTATATCGGTGGTTGAACCGGCAAGGGGAAGTAAAGGTTATAGAGCTGCCCGCTTTTCCTCTGGGTCCGGTAATAGCTTACGACCGCGACCTGGCTTTCAATCCTATCGTGCCAGAGGATTACGCGCGGCGGGAGGGTTACATCATCTATATGAGCACCTATCATTGGAAGAAGGTATTGAACGGCTACAGCGGTTACTTTCCTTTCACCTACCGCCGTATGATCACGGAGATGCAGGGCTTCCCAAGCGCGCGTAGCGTGAATCTCCTGCGTGGCTTGGATGTGGATTACGTAATCTGGCACTGGGAATGGGTAGCCCCACAGGATAAAGAGTCCTTTCGCCGGCAACTGTTGGGCTCACCAAGTTTGAGCCTCTTTGAGGATTTCGGGGAGCAGTGGGTCCTAGGGGTGCGGGACAAGGGAGAGGTCGCCTCCGCCGAGGAGCTGGAAATGGAACTGTTCACGCCTCAGCTTGTGCCTGAAGGAGTCGGCTTCAACTTTGGGATCATGGTTAATAACCATTCCGATAAACCATACGTTTGCGTTGATGAGGATTATCAGGAAGCAATAATTACATGGAGTAATAAATATGGCGAAACTTGGGAGGAACGAGTTAGTTTCCACGCCCCCTTCTTCGTCGACGCCGGAGAGACCTGCTCCTTCCCCCTCGCCGCGGGAAGCGCTCCACCCGCCGGAGATTACCTGGTTAGCTTGGAGTTTGAAGGTTTTCTGGGGGAACGCCATCTCCAGAACGCTATCACCGTGGTGGAGGAACTGCGGGACTCCAGCGATCCGGGGAAATTGGACGCTTCCCTGATGATGCGGGGGAGAGAGAAGGAGCTGGTGGTCCGGCAGCACGATGGCCTCTATCCCTTCTATCTGGCGGTTACCAATCTGGGAGATACACAATGGAAGGCGAAGACCGATGATCTGACCAGAAAGGGTCAAGTGCGCCTGGCCATCCGTTTCGAGCAGGACAATCAGGTGACCTGGGAGGAGCAGCGTTGCTCTCTTCCTTGCGATGTCTCCCCTGGACAGACAGTTTTTCTCCCAGCACTAATCCGCGCCCCCGCGGTGGGGGGAAGATATCATCTCTTCATCGGCATGACAGATGAGGGTTTCGGTTGGTTCGGCCAAGTAGTGGAGACAGAAATGATTGTTCTTGAGGACCTTGTAGGAAGTTACCCATAGGAAGCGGAGAAGACTGGAGATAAATTAAGTATTATATGAATCTTTACACGTTATCATTCTAGTGTTGCGTTTATCCTTGTCAGTTGACCAATCACCATTTATTCTGGGGTGCGATAGGGTTAATATTGAGGGACGGAGAAGTAAACATTAGAGGGTATTGGTGAACTTTGCGTTGTGGGCGGAGAGCCTCGTACGTTTAAGGGTCGAATCAATAAAATATATGATATGATGGCTACTGAAGCGGAGCAAGCGTTTCCAATACAACACGTTTATGACGGCAAGATATCGGCGAGACCAACCAACCTGGAACCGCATGGAGACAGCGCTCCCGTGGATTTATAGTCTGGTCGATCGGGATATGGTGGGTATGGGGTCTCCCTTTGGATGGGAAGTGGAGAAAATGGTTGGAACCAGAAATACCGGCGGGAAAGGCTTGGACCTATTCTTTCGACCCCGGAATATAGCGGTGGTGGGGGCGACCCCAACACACGGTAAAGGGGGTTATTCCATCATCGCCAATCTGCTGGAGAGCTTCCAGGGAAAGGTATATCCGGTAAACCCTCGCAGGGAGGAAGTCCTGGGAGAGAAGTGCTATCCTTCGGTTGCCCATCTTCCCGAGGCGGTTGATTTAGCCATCGTCTTCACCCCGGCGAAAGAGGTACCGGGAGTGGTTGAGGATTGCGCAAGGGCTGGCGTGGGGGCGGTGCTCATCGAGAGCGGGGGCTTTTCCGAAGTGGGAGTGGAGGGGGCACGCATGCAGAGATCCATCGTGGATATCGCTCGCGCCTCGGGGATGCGTGTCTGGGGCCCCAACTGCACCGGTCTGGTGAACACCAGACCCTTTCTCTTCACTCCTTTCATGCGCTTGCCCGACGCCCATGTCCGCATTGAACCTGGAAATCTCGGCATCATCGCCCAAAGCGGGATGATGGCCGCTGGCTTTATGGTTCAGTACATCATCTCCGGTTATTTTAAAACTAGCAAAGCGTGCGCCATCGGAAACAAGAGCGACGTGGATGAGACAGAAGTACTGAGTTACCTCTCAGAGGATCAAGACACGCAGGCTATCGTCATGTACCTGGAGTCCATCGTGCGGGGAAGGGAATTCCTGGAAGTAGCCAGGTCCACCGCTCGGCGGAAGCCTCTGGTGATATTAAAGTCGGGGAGAAGCGAGCAGTCGGCGCGGGCCGCTATGTCTCATACCGGAAGCATGGCCGGGGAGGAGGGGGTGGTGGAGGGCGCCTTACGCCAGGCGGGGTTGATACGGGTCGAGGACTTCCACCAGCTTATGGCGCTGGGAAAAGCGTTTTCCCTCAATCCCCAGCCCTTTCGCCTAACCACCCCCGAGGGAAATCGGGTGGCGGTGATCACGGTCACGGGTGGAGGCGGGGTGGTGTCCACTGATTTATTACATGATGAAAATATCTTACTTGGGAGTCTGAGTTCCTCCACTTTAAAAGCGCTGGAAGAGATATTCCCTCCTTGGATGGGGCCGGGCAACCCGGTGGATATCTGGCCCGCCATGGAACAGAAAGGATTTTCTGCCTGGTCGGAGGCGTTTAAGGTGGTTATGGAAGACCCAGGAGTAGACGGGATTCTAACCCTTCCCTTCTCCTCCCGAATGGTTAAGGAATTTCCCTTCCAGTTCATGGGAGAGATGGTCAAGCAATGGAGAAAGCCTGTGGTCTCCTGGGTTTTTGGGGATGTCCGCTTTTTCGCCGAGTTTACCACGGAGATGGAGAAAGCAGGTATACCCGTATTCACCGATCTTAAAACCTGTGCCTTGACGATGAGCGCATACCTGCATTATGCCAGGATGAATATGAAGGCGGAGAAATAGGAAGGGGGCGAAGGAATTCCGCCCCCTTCTTCTGCGGGAATCTCCTTTCTATTCAGGGTGAAACGCCTTTGGCATAACCCAAGGTGTCGTGTCCGCCGTTCCAGCCGTTGTAATTGAAGTACATAGGCCGTTCCACAATGATATCTCCATCGTTTGATGTGATAACCGTGGAAAATTCCGATGAATAAAGCTCCGGAATGCTCTTGGCGTTCAGGGTGAATCGACTATTGCCCGAGATCTTGTAGCTTCTCTCCACGGGAGGGTTAGGTTGTGGGCGGAAGAATTTCAAGGTCACAGTGACCTCCTGTTCGTTGGGGTTCTGAATGGTTAGATAAGTGTCGAAGCTGCCCGAGGTGTAACCTTCGGCGAGATACCAGGAAGGGGCGGGAGATGGGGCTCCCACCACGTCATGTCCGCCGGTATACCCTCTGTAATTGAAGTAAGATGCCCGCTCCGCTATCACCGGGACGTCGGATTCAAGCTTAGTGGAGAATTCCGTATCCCCCATGCCGGGTATAGAATCGACCCCAAGAGTAAAACGCCTGCTGGGGTCCACGGTGAAATCCACTTGCTGGGTTACTCCTCCCGGCTTCATGAAGATGGCGGAGCAATGGGCGATTCTGGTGGGGTCGGGGTTCTGCGCCACCAGCCAAACGTCGAACAGCCCCCCGGTATAGCCTTCCGCGAAATACCAAGTAGTTTCCGGGGAGCTAGTGGCTTTGGCACCGTGACCACCGTCAATCCCTCCATAGTTGAAATACATGGCACGCTCCACCGCTAGGGGTACGCCATTGAGGGACTCCACTTTGATAGATACTTGATGGTTGGGAAGCTTTGAATCAACGGAGATGGTGGTGCGCGATTTGGGAATCATATTAAAGGTTCCCCCGTCCACCACGCTGTCTGTGGTCATGTAGGTCACCTTGGCTAGAACGTTTTCGGTCATGTCCGCGTTCATCATGCACAGCCAGGTGTCGAAACCACCTCCGGTATATCCCTCGGCAAGGTACCATGTGGTGCTGAGCCGGTCGATCCCCACCACCGCAGTTCCCCCGGTCCTTCCCCCACAATTGAAATACATCACCCTCTCCACCACTATATCCGGCTCGTTGGAGATGGCCGCCACGCTTACGTTGCTTCCCAGAATGGTAGAGTTCACATTGACGGTGAAACGGCTGTTGGCCTCTATCCAATAGACCTTGACCGCGGAAAGCCCACTGGGAAGCATATATCTTAGCTGTATGTTCACCCCATGATCCAGAGGGTTCATGATGGTGATATACTCGTGGAAGCCGGCCCCGGTGTAGCCCTCGGCTAGATAGAACTTGCTCTGCACCTGGGACGGCGGCCACATATCGGGAACCTCCTGATGGGGATATCCGGCGCGGTGGTCGGCGTCCTTGCGGAACATAGGCCAGGGACAGAGGGAGGGATTGTAGGCTCCAGCCTCGTAGCAGTATAAATAGCCTTGTCCTTGCCCACTGACCCCACTGGCTACCACGATTTCTACTTTTCCGTCATTATCAATATCTCCAATAGCCGGGGTAGAGAAGATAATTCCACTTGTGGCTTGGTTTATAACCCCGTTTCCGTTAACATCCCATGCAACCAGGTAATTGCTCTGTCCCGTCAGAACGTCAATCAGAGAGTCACCGTTGAGATCCCCGATGACACAAGACCCCATTATATCATAGGGACCAAGTTGGCGTTTCCACTTCAGCTGGCCATTGTGCTCCCAGGCATAGACGTAGTCGTCAATGCATCCAACCACCACCTCGAAGTAGCCATCGCCATCGATATCCGCCACCGCTGGAGAGGAAAAGACGTTATCCTGCGTGGTGGTGGGCCACCCAGGGAGGTTGCGCCCCTGGTAGTCGAAGGCATAAACATGTTTGCCATCCGCGTAAGATAGATATGTAGGTAATGAGGGATTGCTATTCTGCCAGTAATTTCCGGTACCCACTATCACGTCGGGGAATCCATCCTTGTCCAAGTCAGCGATGGCGGGAGATGACCATACAACCTGGGGTATGCACTTGGGGAACCCCGTTTTGATGGCGCCGTTACCCTCGAAGACGAAGAGCAGGCCTCCTCGAGGCCAGGGCCACCAGGGATTGCTGGAACAGTCCGCTCCGATTACTACTTCATCTTGTCCATCAAGGTCTATATCCCCGCAGGCTGGGGAAGACCATATGGAGTCGGCGTTGAAGTAGGGCCATCCCGCCACTACTGGCCCTTGGTAATGCCAAGCAAAAATATACATTCCCCAACTTCCCACCACGATCTCTAAATCCCCGTCTCCGTCCAGGTCACCGCTGGCTGGTGAAGAAATTACCCCATAGTAGCTTGAGACGTTGCCCGCCCATTTAGGCCAACCCCACTGACTCAAAGCCTGGCCCTGATAGTTCACCCCATGGACGTAACCATCCTCGCTGCCGATGAAAATCTCCTTGGTGCCGTTGCCATCGCAGTCCACCACTAGTGGCGTGCTCTGCGTCTTAGCCCAGGTCTGGTAGGCCCACCTTATATCGCCGTTGTGGGAGAAACAGTAGAGCTTGCCATCGTTGTTTCCCACCAGCACTTCATCCACACCGTCGTTGTCGATATCCGCTAGAGTTGGTGAGGCATGATGAAAGGTACCCATAGTATGGGACCATTGAAGGGAGAGAGTGATATAAGCGGTCAGGTTTGAACTGGCTTCCACTTCTGGGACCTTAAAAGCGATAAGGCTAGGTATTCTCAGTAATGGGAGGAAGAGAAGAAGAACAATGGAAAGCAGCGTTATACCCATCGCTTTCATGTTTTTCTTGTAAGCTATCATTTGTATCCCTCCACGAAAACACTTGAAAGCACCTTACGATAGTTTCAAAAGGGTAAAATATACCCCCATCTTTTTATCGGAAGAGTATTTCTTTATCTTGAATGGTGAGGTGGCGCTGAAGGGATAAGGACTTTACATCGCAAAGTGAATTTTTCGCTTCTCACCGGAATCCTCCCTTATTCTACAAAGAGGGAGAGCGTTCTCATCAGGGTGGGGACTGGAGCGCGAACTTAATTGGGCCTAGTTTATTTATGGAATCCTCTCATGGTCTTATAACCCTAACGCGGATCTTTATCTCTCTTCCAAATCTTCCCTCTTCGGAAGAGAAAAGCGCCAAGCGGAGGGTGTATTCTCCCTCAATTTGGGGAGCCTGTAGACAGATGGGAAACTGAAATGCCTGGCTGGGAGCTATGTCCGAGGGAAGCAGCCCCAGTTGTTCCTCCCATTCTTCCCAGGGGCCGTGTCTCTGCCAGGAAGCCTTGATAGTGACGCTTTGGGTAAGTTTGGAAATCTTCCTTCTCCAAACACGATTCCCTTGGTTCTCCGCTTTTACCGTGAGGGAGAAGGGTTCCGAGGGATTCAGGGTGAGAACGTGGTTGGCATCTCCCGCAAAGGTAAGTGCGCCTTTATTCACTTCTTCCTCTTCCTCTGTGGGGTTGTGCGCCACGTTGATGTTAGCTCCCCCGAAGCTTCCCGCCAGAGGTCCATCGGTAGCTTCCACCAACAGCCTATAATTACCCTCTCTGGAAGGGGGCTTAAGTTCCAGGGGGGTGACGGCGCCTTCCCCGCAGTCGATCATAATGGGGAGGAAGAAAGAAACCCTCTCTTCTTTTACTTTTTCTCCTGACTCCCCTATCCAAAAAATATTTACATATTGTTTATTTTCTATGGGATTCACCAATGGTCGTGCTGTGGGATTGGTGTAAACCAAGCCCGCGGAAAATTCTACTCCCGGTTCCATCTTCGAGGGACAGAAGAGATTAATCTCCAGTTGATCGAAGGTCGTCGGTTCGACTCGGTCGAAGCGATAAAGACTTAAGCCATCCGGGTAACATCTTTCCAGGCTCAAGCCTGGAAACTCAGCCAGGGACTTGTACACGCTCTCCCTGGCGTGCTCGGGCAATCGGCTTCGCCTCAGCAGAATATAATCCACCCCGGCTCCCTGCAAGAAACTGAGTGTGCGTGCGGATGGGAAGGCCTCCATTTCCAGAAGGAGCCTCCGATAGAAGATAGGTTGGTAATCCCCCCGGCCGTTTAGTATATGCTTCCAGTGAAAGGTGGAGAGGTAAGCAGCTTCCCGTTCCCGGAACGGTGCTTCCTCTTCTTTATCCTCCCATTGGAAGTTGAGGGGATCCTCGAAGATAAAACATTCGCCTGGGGAAGGCATGGGCGCCTCTACCAACACTAGGTCTTCCATTTGGGAGATATCGAGGTAGGCCTGGGGAATGGCGGAAGCGGTGGTCACTTTCACCAAAGGAATGTTCACGGGGAGAAGCTCCAATACGAGAAGGAGGGATATAGCGGAAAGAGCAAAATTAGCTAGGGGGAGTGACCATCTCTTCTTCAATATCTCGTGAAGAAAGGAGCCGCCGTATCCCACCATAACCGAGAGAGAAAACACCACCAAAAGGTGGTAACGGAGAGGAGAGTTGATCAAGCGGTATGGGGGCAGATAGTGGATGGCTCGATAGATGAAATTATAGTACCCCCGGGGATGGGGTCCCAGGCAAAGAATGAAGGATAAAAGTCCCAGCGCCACAAAGTAGATGGTGCGCCCCCTCGTTCTCCGGTTCTTTCTCTCCTCAGAGGCGTCCATATCCCCCCTGTTGCTGAAAATTAGCAAGAACCCCGCCGCCCCAAGGATGAGTCCTAAAAATCCCGGGAAGAGTGAGACCCCCTCGCCTATCTCCCTTTCCTTGAATCCCAAGCTCCCGTAGAGGTAGTTTTGCTCCAAAGCGGAGATGTAATAGCGGGGTTTGGCGGCGTTGCGCACCTCGGTGGGGGGATCGAGCTCCTCTTTCGGCTTGTTGCCCTCCAAGTGCAGGTAAGGAAGGACGAGTGGGAGGAGGAGGAGCAGGCATAAAAGCGACGCTAGTAGCGTGTAGAGGATAGGTTTCAAATTCTGGCCGCGGTCGGGGGCGGAAATCCGCCAGATCAGGAAGAGGCCCACGGGGATAAAGAAGATCGCTCCCTGAATCGGACTGGCGAGTCCTTGAATAAAGAGAACCGCCGCCCAACCCACCAGATATGATACCCTTCCGATTTCAAAATATCTGAAGAACAGAAGCACAAACAGGGGAAGAAGGAAGTAAAAACTTTCCTGGGGCTTGGGTAAGATGGAGAAATGATAGGGGAGGAAAGCGTAGAAGACGCCGGCGACAAAGGCGGCGAGGCGGTTCCCCGTAAGGTATTTCACCAACAGGTAGAGGGTGTAGCCGCAGAGGGCGAAGCTCAGTATGAGCAAAAGGTTGTATCCCGCCACCGGGTTAGAGGTGACGAGCTTTAAAGGCACCGTTGCTAAAGCGATGGAGAGCAAGGGTTCGGTGAAGGCAAAGCTATTGGAGGAGGGATAGTTAATGTTCGCTTGAAATAGCTTCAAGGGATTGCGAGAAATGATATGGTTGTCCCAAGAGATTATCCATAGATTGAGGAGCTGGTCCCCCTTTCCCCGAGGACCTACCTGCGCCTGGCAAAGATTGGCGATAAGG
The DNA here is from genome assembly GCA_015711725.1 of Candidatus Geothermincola primus. GTDB lineage: Bacteria > Actinomycetota > Geothermincolia > Geothermincolales > Geothermincolaceae > Geothermincola > Geothermincola primus. Next base: position 23,418 of record JACVIX010000015.1, read on the forward strand.
GGATAGGTGAAGAATATAGTCAGAAGGATAAATACGCAGATGATAACCAGATGTTCCTTGAGGTTCTTCATCTTCTTTTTTCGCCGTTCCCACTCTGATACTTTTCAACGATAAAGGCAATCTGGGAGCATCTCATGCATATCTTCTATCTACCCACGCCCTCATAGAGGAAACCCATCCTGCGCAGAGTAAGGGGATCGAGGCAGTTTCTGGCGTCGATTATAGAAGGCTGGGCCATTAAATCCCTTACCTTTTTAAAATCCAACCATTTGAAGTCATCCCAGTCGGTGAGGAGCATCAGCAGTTCCACCCCCTCCACCGCCTGGTATGGGTCGGCGGCATAGATGACATCTTTTAAGATGTCCCTCGCCTTATCCATGGCGATGGGATCATAGACCTGAAGTTCAGCCCCCTCCTCCCGCAGCATGGAAGCGATAGCCAGGGCTGGGCTCTCGCGAAGATCATCGGTGTTGGCTTTGAAGGTCAGTCCCCATATGGCTATTTTTTTACCTTTCAATGATCCCAGGCGCCGACGCGCCTTCTCCACCATCAGCTTCATCTGCTCTTGATTGACCTCCATAACTCCCTCCAAGAGGTGGAAGTGATAACCCGCCTTGGAGGCGATGTCGATCAATGCACGACAGTCCTTGGGGAAGCAGGAACCCCCGAAACCAGGGCCGGACTTGAGGAATTCGAAGCCGATACGCTTGTCGTATCCCATTCCCAGGGCCACCTCCCGCACGTCAGCCCCCACAGCCTCGCAGATATTGGCGATGGCGTTGATGAAGGAGACCTTGGTGGCGAGGAAGGCGTTGGACGCGTATTTGATCATCTCTGCGCTGGAGGGATCGGTAATTACCAGGGGGGCGTGGATGGGCTGATAGAGCTCGGTCAGTATCCCGATGGCTCGCTGATTGTCGGAGCCGATCACAATGCGGTCCGGGTGAAGGAAGTCCTGGACGGCGGTTCCCTCCCTTAAGAATTCAGGGTTGGAGACCACGTCGAATTCAAATTGCCCATCCACCCTTTTCTGGATAATTTTTTCCACTATTTTGGTGGAGCCTACGGGAACTGTGCTTTTATTCACGATGACCTTATAGCCGTTTATATTCCTGGCGATCTCCTCCGCAACTTCGCGCACCGCCGACATATCCGCCTCTCCCTCCTCGGTGGTAGGGGTTCCCACGGTGATGAAGATTATCTCCGAGGAGCGGATGGCCATAGGCGCGTCAGAGGTGAACTTGAGCCTGAGGGAGTCAAGGCCCTTTTTCACCAGCGCCTCTAAGCCCGCCTCATATATGGGGATGTGGCCCTGGGAAAGCATCCTTACCTTTTCCTCTTCCTTGTCCACGCAGTAGACTTCGTTGTCCAGGTCTGCCAAGCAGGCCCCGGTGACCAAACCCACGTATCCAGTTCCCATAACCGCGATCTTCAATTTTTTATCCTTTTGATTCGTCTTATATCCTCCCATACGTGCCTATCGCCGGGCAGGGGCGCATTTAAGGAAATTATATTACTGACTCCCGGGCTGGACAAGCTAGAGCCATCTGTCACCGCGTGCCCTGAAACGATGCATGGATGAGACTTTTCTTCGAGTTTCACGGAGGCCAAGAGGAATCATGCGGATGCATGTGGGGCTCCGGCGGGAAAACGCTCTTTTGTCTTTTTTCACGCCGGTCATCATGCACTTATCGCGACTTTTCGCCTCAGCCTTCACTATTTAGTTAGCTTGATTAAGTTAAATTGGTTAAAACGATCTTTCTAACTCATGGTGTGGGCAGCGATCTTTGTGTTGACCTAGATTTGACGTTTATACGAAGAAGATAATTACGAAGTGTAGAATGAATTTTATTCGTATGCGGCAAGGTACCCGTTTTTCTCGGAGATTTACAACCACAGGAACTTGATCCCGAGATGTAGAGCAATAATGCTGTGGCTAGGGTTGCGGGCGCCAGCGGATTGAGTTGAGGTCTTGGAGACAAGTCCCGGTGAATCAAAGTTTGGATGGGGGTTGGCGGGTTGAATCTGGCGCATCTGCGTCCGGTTGATTAGTCACAGCATTCGCCTCTTTTAGGTTTTTCGAAATCTCGATAAGCGTTTCCGTCTCTTCCCTTTCCCATTCCTGCATCTGCTTGAGGATTGAGAGAACCAAGAGAAAAATAAAAGCTAGGGCCGCTACAATGAAATATTGCCCCTTGCTGAAAACCAGCAAAGCTATCCCACCCAGCAAGACCAATACATCTATGATCAAGGCGATGCGCATCGTCATGACGCTATAATGGCGGGATTTGCTATCGATTTCCATGCGAAAGTGAATGACTTTCTCTAAGAGAGATAGGTCATCTTCTCCTCCCTGGACGAGGCTCTCGTACCGGCGTCTAATCGTGGACATCAGCTGATCTGTCCCCGCGCGAAAAGAATCCTTCAATTCCTGGTGCTCTCCAAGACTTATCAGCCTGACCCGGTTAAGGATAATCACGCCGATGATCGCCACCATACATATTAGAATCTGAAGGACCTCGATGAACATAATTTGGACTCCCTTGCGGAAAATTACCCCCTTGCGAATAAATCACAGCTTTAAGTCTCATATATTTAATTACATCATAAAATAACTACCCATTTTTCCCTCATCTAAAAGTATTATGAGGCGATAACACAATTTTCTTAAATACGTGTAACCATTTTCTCACTCCATTGCCGAGCTGATTGGCTGGGTGCTTTGCGGATAATAAGGGTCGAGAATCTTCCATATAACTTGATCAAACATCTTATTCAGTACCGTTTATTTAAGCGCTTTCCGGGTTGATGAAATTAGTGACCGACTTATCGCCGTTACAGCAAATCAACGGAAGAGATGGAGACGATCTCTAAGGTTTTCAGGGTCGATTCCACAGCTTTTATTTAAGCGCTTTCCGGGTTGATGAAAGGAGCGACCGCTTTGTCGCCGTTACAGCAAATCAACGGAAGAGATGGAGACGATCTCTAAGGTTTTCAGGGTCGATTCCACAGCTTTTATTTAAGCGCTTTCCGGGTTGATGAAATTAGTGACCGACTTATCGCCGTCACAGCAAATCAACTGAAGAGATGGAGACGATCTCTAAGGTTTTCAGGGTCGATTCCACAGCTTTTATTTAAGCGCTTTCCGGGTTGATGAAAGGAGCGACCGCTTTGTCGTCCCGAATGAACGGTCTCATCCGGTATTCAGCAGTTTCAGGATTTGCTATACTTTACTAAATCGGTATTGACAATAGGAAAGACACTCGTTCCCTTATATATGGAGGAGGAATCGATGAAGCTCTCGGTGATCATCCCGGTTTACAACGAGAGGAATACCATTCAGGAGATCTTGAGAAGGGTCCGCCGGGTGGATTTAGGGGACATGGAGCGTGAATTGGTGGTGGTGGACGACGGCTCCACAGACGGAACCCGCGATATCCTATCCATGGAGGCCGATTCCACCACCAAGATAATCCTGCACGAAACCAACAAAGGGAAAGGCGCGGCTTTGCGCACCGGTCTTGCCAACGCCACCGGCGACCTTATAATCTTTCAGGACGCTGATTTAGAGTACGATCCGGACGAATACCCCCGCCTAATCGAGCCTGTATTGAAGGGCAAAGCGGAGGTGGTCTACGGCAGCCGCTTCACCGGGGAGAGGAGGAACATGCTCTTCTGGCATTATGTGGGTAACCGTTTGCTGGTGTTGATCACCAATATACTCTACAACACCACCCTTTCGGATATGGAGACCTGTTACAAACTGTTTACCCGCAAATCCCTGGAGGGAATAGAGATCAAGTCCAACAGGTTTGACGTGGAGCCGGAGATTACCGCGAAAATACTAAAGAAGAAGATCCGCATCTATGAGGTTCCCATCTCTTATACGGGCAGGGAGATCGAGGAAGGCAAGAAGATCTCCTGGAGGGATGGCATCCCCGCATTATGGGCCTTGATTAAGTATCGATTCGTGGATTGATCGATTGATATTTTTCCCGCGTAAAAAGTGGCATGGAAATGATGGAAGGGAGAACCAGGAACCATCCCGGAAAGTCTCCTCGGGTTAGCTTTATCATTGGCAACTATAATGGGGAGGGCATTCTCTCCGAGTGCATCGATTCCATTCTCAAGCAAACCTTCAGGGACTACGAGATCATCATGGTGGACGACGCCTCCCGAGACGACTCGGTCCTGATGGTGGAGAGTAAATATCCCCAGGTAATCATCCTGGAGAACGTTAGAAACCGGGGGCTTCCCTACAGCATGAACCGAGGTTTCCACGACGCCTCCGGGGAATGGATAGCTTTTCTCAACAACGACGTGGTACTCAAGGAAGATTGGCTAGAGAGGATGCTGGAGAACGTGGAGAGGTGGGAGGGAGAAAGGATCTTCGCCTCCCATCTGCTTTTTTATTACGACCCCGAGTTCATCAACAGCACTGGAGGGATTTTAAATCTAGCTGGATATGCTTGGGATCGCGGCATCTACCTGCGTGATGGGGAGGCTAAACATCCGCCTTACACCTTCTACCCCTGCGGGGCGGCCATGCTGGTGCACCGGGAGCTATTGGAGGAGGTGGGGCCCTTCGACCGGAGGTATAAAGGTTATTACGAGGACGTGGAGTTGGGCTGGAGGGCTCATTTGCTGGGTTACCATGTCATCTATGTGCCTGATGCCGTGGCCCTGCACCGATTCTCATTTTCTATGGGAAGATTAAGTCCCCGTAAGCTGTATCTAGCGGAGAGAAACCGGTTGAGAGCCATCTGCAAGAATTTCGAAAACGAGACTCTCAAAAGCCTACGTGGAGAACTGGTGCACCTTTACTTGGAGCGAATGAGAGAGATGTGGGAGGTCAAGAATGCGAATATTATGCGGAGGCTGGCATATCTTTTACGTATGCTGCAAGCCCTCCTATGGAATTTAATCTTTTTTCCCGACACCCTGAGGGAGAGGAAGAAGGTAGCCGGAATGAGGAGGGTAAGGGATTTGGATCTGATCGCGAACGGTTATATATGGAACGCTCTCAGCGTCCCCCGAATGGCGGAAAACCTTCAAATGAGGGATTACCGGCCGGCGGACATCTCGGAAATCAAGAGGCCAAAAAAGGTGATCGGCATGAAGGAGGGGGATGAGGGTTATTTAGGAAGGGGGTGGCATAACCGATTATGCGCGCCGGATGGGACTTATTTCCGCTGGACGGAGAGGGAGGCGGTGGCATGGCTTTTAGGCAGAAGGCCTCCACGAGAATTGAAAGTGAGCCTTCTCTACGCTCATCCCGCGGAGCCGAGCAGGTTGCGGATAAGCGCCAATGGCGTTGAGTTGGGAAGGTTGGCGGTGGAAAAGCTGCCCTCCACATACTCTTTCAAACTTCCTCGGGAGGTGGGGGAGAAGGTGGAAGTGCGCATCGTGGTGGAGAATCCATTCAGCCCACCCGAGGGGCACCAAGCTGATAGGGGCGGGGAATACGGGGTTGCCGTCTCCAGGTTGGAGATCCGGTAGAGCGAAATAGCTGACAAATGGCTGAGAAAAGAGCGAGGTTCGTGAAGATACCTTGGTTTGCTTTTTAGCGAGGCGATTGAATGCGAGGTTTGGCGCCATTAGGACTGTGCGCAGGGAAAAACTCGGGAATAAGATGGGAATCCTCGAAACGGTAGATGGTTTTGTGAAATAAATGATATTTTTCAAAATGTAAATATTATTCGTGGAAAGAAAGGGAAACGTCTTCGTTGGCGTATGAGGTTTCTATGAAAATCATGGTGGTATGGCCCTACTTGGTTCCCCAGTACTTGGAGGGGGCGGAGTCCGCCATCTGGGAGTTATCCAACGGGCTGGTGCAGAGAGGACACCAGGTGGAAATCTTCACCACCTGCTCGGGACCGCCGGGGGATTCCGGCAATGGTTATCTTATCTGGAACAATTATCTACCCAGGGGAAAAGGGGAGAGGGAGGGCCTGGTGATGTGGCGCTTTCCCGTCGCGCGTATCTCTTCCGCCAAAGCAAGAAGAGATGCCCGACGCTTGCAGATTCAGCTGAGCAGGCAAGTGGGAGATCTCCAAGCGAACTCTAAGTTAACGAAAATTCTTAAGGATGGTCAAGCTAGCCTGTTCCAGGGATGGTATGAGGAGGAGAGATGGCTGGATGGTCCCGCACGATGGTCTGGAAAAACCGCCCTGGCCGCGGTGTCCTGTGGAGACACAAGATATCTTAAGTTGAAAATGCTCTCGCCTTTGAGACAAAAAGTGACCCTTTCCGTGGACGGAGAGATAAAGCGCGAATTTGCCTTCCGAGAAGGGGAAGAGAAAGAGATAGTCTTAGAATTCCCCCCGAGAGGACGGTTCGTATTTAGCGTGGAGGTGGAGGCTCTCTTCAAACCCAAGCTGGACGAGAGGAAGTTGGGGGTGGCGGTGAGAAGCCTGGCATGTGGGAGCGATGGAGGGGAACGCGAGCTGGGATTAGGCGCGGGTTTTCGCAGACTACTGGAGCAAGCGCCTGAAGAGCCCTTGAGCGAGCTATTGTGGGAGAGGGCGGAATCTCTGGGCCAGAATTTTTCCCGCCTGCAGGACAGGTTGATAGGTCCCCCTTCCCCTCGCCTGGAGTCCGCGGTATACAAAGAGGCGAGGGGTTTCGATTTGGTTATAGGTGGAAGGCTTCCGGCGTCCACCCTCTCGCTGGCGGCTAATGCAGCGGATAAATCAAGCAGACCTTTCGTGGCTATTCCCTGTTTTCTCTCACGTGAGCTCACCCATTATCGTATCTCCGCTCTCCAAGCACTGCTCAAAGCACGCCTGGTGGTGACGGAATCCCCCACCCTGGCCGATTTTATGAGGGCGAAGGGTAAAGACGTTTATACCATGTGGGCTGGATGCGCGCCTTCAGAAAGGGAAGAGCCGGCGGGGGCAAGTTTCAGGGAGAGATATCGATTAGGCGATAGGGCGTTCCTTCTCTGGGAGGGAGGGAAAGCGGAAGGCGAGGGTTTGCGAAGAGCCAAGGAGAGTTTGAGTGTGCTGCGGAAGCGGGGGATGGATGTGGAACTCTTGGTTTTGAGCCAGGGGGGAGGCGGAAGGTCAGCGGCTGGCAAAGGTATACGTTTTTTAGGAAAGCTGCCCCACGGCGAGCTGGAGGAAGCTTATGCCCAATGCGAAGCTCTTATTCTGCCCGACGTCGACTTAAGTTTTGGAGCGAGCGTCTGCCGAGCGTGGATGTGGGGCAAGCCCGTTCTGGTCTGGAAGGGTTGCGGTATATCCTCGGGATTGGTGGAGGGAGGAAAAGATGGGTTTATCTGCGCGGACGCGATGGAGTTCGCCCTAAGCGCGGAGATGATTTTGAGGAACAAGAAGTTGGCGGCTAAGATGGGGGAAATTGGCAAGAAGAAAGCGAAGGAGAGAATGGATCGGAGTCGGGTGATCGATGATTTCGAGGAGGTCCTAAGAAACCTTCTATGATGGCTTTACCTTCTGGACGGATATAGCCCCCGCTTGAAAGAGGTTCTCCGAACTGTTTTTAGCGATTGCGCGCAGAAAGACTGAAATGATCGAAAACAATTTTATATCGTGAGCATTTAGGAACGTTGACGATAAAAGGCAAGATTAAAACATTCCGAAAGGGATGAATGGAGCATGATCTCCGTGATCTGCGTTTATAACCGGCGAGAGGTGCTGGAATAGCACCTTAAAATTCCGAAAGGGATGAATGGAGCATGATCTCCGTGATCTGCGTTTATAACCGGCGAGAGGTGCTGGAATAGCACCTTAAAATTCCGAAAGGGATGAATGGAGCATGATCTCCGTGATCTGCGTTTATAACCGGCGAGAGGTGCTGGAAGAGCACCTTAAAATTCCGAAAGTGATTCATGGAGCATGATCTCCGTGATCTGCGTTTATAACCGGCGAGAGGTGCTGGAAGAGCACCTTAAAAAGAGCTTGGATTCTCAGAACGCCGAGTATCAGCTTATCCTGCTGGATAACACCCGAGGGAGATATAAATCAGCGGCAAAGGCGCTCAACCAAGGCGGGAGACAGGCGAGGGGCGATTACCTCATGTTCGCCCATCAGGACATAAGGTTGTCCCACTCCGATTGGCTTATCCAAGCGGAAGAAAAATTGACCTCCCTTCCTCGTCTGGGAATAGCCGGGGTGGCTGGCAAGCGGATGGGTGGGGGTGAAGTGGTGGGCAGGGTCTTTCACGGTATTCCTCCCAAGCCGGTTTACGAAGGAGAAATTGACGCTTATGTACCGGTGCAGACGGTGGACGAATGCCTCTTTTTCATATCCCGCATGGTGTGGGAAAAGATGAAGTTCGACGAGAGGGTCTTGCGGGACTGGCATCTCTACGCGGTGGATTATTCCCTAAGCGCGGGCAGTTTGGGGTACCAGGCTTACGTGCTGGATCTTCCCGTTTATCATCTTTCGGTGGGGGAATCGTTTTCACCCCAGTATTATTCCGTGCTTAAAAAGTTGCAGAAGAAGCACCGCCGACACTTCCGGGTGATTCACACCACCATGGGCGATTGGCCCACTTCCTATCCCCTGCGTAGGGAATTGAGAAGGCCTCAGGAGTTGCGAAAGGAGCGGGCCAGGGGAAGAGGAAAAGCAAGGAAACCTCTCTATTCCTGGAATCCTCTGGAACTTAATTCGGAAAATAAATCAAACCATTTGGTTCCTGGCGATGAGTTCAAGCTTGCCTTAACCGTGGTAAACAGCGGAAGGGCGTCTTGGTATCGTTGGGGACTCTACCCGGTGAGATTGGCCACCTGCCGTCCTCGGGATCGCTCCAGTTTTCTGGAGCACCCCCGCTGGCTTGCCTCCAACCGCCCCGCGGACCTTCCACGAGATGAGGTGGCGCCTGGGGATACGGTTACCTTTGAGTGGGACATTCGCGTCCCTGAGGTTGTTGGTTCTAAAACGGAATATTTTACACTGGTGGCGGATGGCTTGGTCTGGATGGATGATAACGAGGTAATTGTTGAATTGAGAGAGATGGAGGATGGGCAACGCGAGTTTAAAGCCAGGTGGATGAAGCGTGGATTATGACTAAGTGATTTTTCAGACTCTGACTTCGGGAGCGAGGATATCGGAAAGCCGCGCTATCCTTAGGCGGGCTTTTTCCTCCGAGATATCGTCCTTTTTCAACCGCTCCAGGTGGAGCTGCGCTTTCTCCCTCTCCCCCGATTGCAGGAGAATCTCCGCCAGGTTCAACCTGGCTTTCCAGTAATGTTCGTTCAAAGAGAGAGCGCCCTCCAACAGCCCCGTGGGCCTTCCTCCCTCCTTGGAGAGGAAATACTCCAACACCGCGAGGTCGTTGAGAAGAGGGGGGCTGTTTCCGACGCTTTCCAGAGCCAATCTCAGACATTCCAGCGCCTCGATGAGGTCCCCTTCCTCCAGAAAAGCATGGGAGCTTAAGTAGTAAAAGAACGGTCCCGCGGGTTGCCGCGCCAGACGTTCCCGGAGGAAACGCATGGCGGGAGCATGACCATATCTTCGCTTGAGAGCGTGGAACTCTTTTGCCGCGAACTCGTCATTGGATATCTCTCGGGCATGCCTAGATAAAAGCTGCGATTTTATCTCCTCAGGAGAGCCCCAGTGCCAGTTGCTTAGCTCTCTCCTTATCTTTTCCCGGGATTTGGAAATCAAGCCGCCATATTTTTCGTCTAAAAAGGAAGTGGTTTGCTGAAATCTTTGAAAGGATCCCTTAGTCATCTGGGATTTACCCAGATAAGATCGGAATTCGCCAGTTACCCTTTTTATATGGAGAAATTCATAGTGAGAAGCCATTCGAATCAACATATCCCAGTCTTCCAGCAGGGGCAGGTTTTGGTCGAAGTATCCCACCTTATCCAGGCATTCCCGATGGTGCATGACGGTCAGGATTGGAATATAGTTGCGGGCGAAGAGGAGGTCGCGGGAGAAGTCATAATGGTACAAGAGGTCTTTGGAACATCTCACCCATTCGTCCCCTTGCTTGAGCTGAACCGTGCGGAAGGCGTCGGCGTAAGCCACTTTGTAGTCGCTTCCCTCCAGAGCTTCCACCAAGGTCTCCACGTGGGAGGGATAGTAGATGTCGTCGTCGTCAAGATAGGCGATGTATTTGCCGGAGGCGAGGCTCAACGCTTGATTGCGCGCCGAAGCTAGACCTGAACGTCGATGGTTTGAGTGATATCTCAGCCGTGGGTCGCCGTAACTTTCCACCAGAGCTCGGACATCTACGCCAGCGTCGTTGACAACTATTGCCTCTAGGTTGCGGTAGGTCTGGTCTAGAACGCTCTGCACCGCTTCCTTCAAGAGATGAGGGCGGTTAAAGGTAGGAATGATAACGCTCACCAGAGGATGGTCTCTTTTCCCTGAGCGCAGCCAGCGTAGAGGCTCCGGGCAGGGGTCCATGATGTTTCTCCTGTACTCCACCTTGCTCTCCGGCGAAGGCTCAAGCCCTGCCACCTCCAGATATTTTAACGCGACTTTCTCATAGGTATAGTTATCTCTCCATTGGCGATAACCCTCATCCCCCAATCTCTTTCTCTCTATGGGGTCCTCCAACAGACGGTGCACCTCGGAGACGAAAGGTTCCAGGGGAAAAATTCTTAACAGTGTGAAGTTTTTCAGACTTATGATGGCAGGAAGAACCTTTCCCCCGAATAGGCGGTCCAATAACTTTACCCCTGGAAGCACAGCGGATTTGAGCCATCTGAGGCGCTTCCATAAGAGGACGAAAGGGTGGCGCGGGGAAGAAGTTCTTATTTTTACAACAAGTTGATATGTTTTTCCTTTTGTGATAATAACCAATTTCTTGAGCGCTTTCGCCAACCATTCCGGCGATTTATGTGTGGAAACTGTTTTTGAATGGTTTAACTCAGCATATTTTTTCTCATCGGAATCGGAATGAACTTGTGGTGATTGCCCCGATGATGTTTCTAAGTGGTATTGCAGGGGAGCAAGCGTACCTCCAGCAATCCCCTTCAATCCTGAGCAATACTCCGACGCCACCCAGGGGAGGCGATGGCTCATGGCCTCCAGCGCCACGATTCCGAATGACTCCGCCAGGGAGGGAATGACTAGGAGGTCGGCTTGCTCCATGGCAGAAGCCACCACTTCCTCGCTCTGGGGTCCCAGGATAATGAAACGGGCATCTCCAACAGCGCGTTCTCGCACCGCTTGGAGGTACCCTGGCTCGAAATCCTTTCCCATGCTCACCAGCACCCAATCCCCCGGCATCCTCTTCAACGCCTCCACCAACCATAGCTGATTCTTGACGTTGCAGTAGCTGCCCACCGCGATCACAAGCTTCTTTCCCTGAGGTATCCCCAGATTCCTCCTGAAATCGGTGGAAGGGGAGATATAGTTGGCCGCCGGTGGAATCACCTGGTGAGGTATGTCATTTTCTTGGAGAAATTTCCGATCGTATCCATGGAAGCTCTCAGAGATAACCAACCTGGCTTGGCGCAGGCGTTGGACGTAAGCCCGTTTAAGCTCCGGATTCGCGTCCAGGTAGCTGACGCTTTCCCTGTTGACGGTGAGAACCAAGATGCTGGGAAGGTTTTCTAGACTTGGGAGGGACCAGGTTGCCCAGTTGCGCACGTCACCTTTGATGATAATCAGCTCATAGTCGCTGCTATCGATTAATCGCTTCAGATCTTGGTATTTGGGCTTGTCGGAAACTCCATAAGGGCCTAGTTTCTCCTCGAACTCGTAAATGTTGATTCCGTTGTGGTACCAGCAGTCTCTCCGCAAATCCAAGGTAGCCACTTCGGTGGCGTAGCCCAGCCGGGAGAGTTCGAAACCCAAGTTAGCGCAGAAGCTCTCCAAACCCCCCATTGAGGGGTAGAAATGGTCGGCGATGATTAACGCCATTTTCCCCCGGTAGGAGGGAAGCTCGTCGGTATCCAATATCTTCCTGGCCCACTCTAAATCCAGTTCGTCGAAGAGCTCACGGTTCTTCAGCCTTAACTTGGCGGCGAGCTCCCTTCCGGTTTTCAGGGTGGCAAGCATGCTGGTTTGATGCCTGCGCCAGAGCAGCAGCGGTTCCTTTATAGGTTGGAATCTGAAGTCCAGACCGGCGGCTCTCAGCCAAAAATCCCAATCCTCGTAGGCGGGCAGCCCTTCGTCGTAGCCGGAAAGGCTCTGAAAAACTTCTCTCCTATATAAAGAACAATAGGGGATAAAATCCAAATATTTTAAGATCTCCAGGTCGAAGTCGGGGGGTAGAAAAACGTATTTTTGGGCTTCGAAATGTTTAAATCCTGGATATACGATGTGGATTTCCGGCTGTTCCTCCAGCGCCGCAGTAGTTTTGGCCAAGAAATCCGGCACAACCATGTCGTCGGGGTCCAAGGCGAAGAAGTGGCAACCCCGTGCTAAGGAAAAACCTCTATTCCTGGCCCCCGATAAGCCCCGGTTTTCCTGGTCCAATAAAGTGATGGTTAGCCTTCCCCGGTATCTTTCCAGCATCTCCTTGGCTATCTCCAGGGAATCATCGGTGCTCCCGTCGTTTACGATGATCACCTCGAAGTCGCGGTAGGTTTGCTGAGCCAGGGATTGGAGGCACTCCGGAAGAAATCTTCCATAGTTGTAGCAAGGTATCACCACCGATACCCGCGGTTCCGGCTCCCCCTCGAAGTTTTTAAAAATCTTTTTAATCATAAGGCTTTAATTTTCCTACTCTAGTCGTGTTTCTGTTTTCAGATAGCGTCCGCGCAATCCTTCGTTGAGAATGAAGATGCGAACTGCGCACACCATTATAGCAAAAATTTCTTTTAATATATTTCCTTTATACAATTGAAACTTCAAAATTAGTCGGTAGCAGCGCAAGAAGGAAAGGTTTTCCCCTGGAAGGGGAACGATGACTTTGTTTGATGCTGTAATGTTTCAGTAGGCGCTTTCAGGGTTGAAAAAGATTGAGAGACCACCCTATCATCCTGACAAAACAAGCAAATTCGACAAGAGGAAAGGGGTGATCTCCCAAATGTTCGATCTAGGAAACATGGCACTACGTTTGTTTAGATGGTTTGACTTGCCAAGTAAATGTTTCTATAATCTTCCCTTGTTGTTCGAAGGTTAAAAGAACCCTTCTATCCAAATCTATTGTATGAGATTATATAGGAAATCGGGTTCGATCCGCTTCAGGCGGTGTGTTATTTGCGCGAATCGCGAAAAAGGTCATGAA
>JACVIX010000016.1 GCA_015711725.1 Candidatus Geothermincola primus
ACCCCTGTGTTAAATCATCGATTCCCGTTTCCTTCCTTTTCCGCTTCGAGGGGTCACGGGAGAGCGAGCGCCTTCCGAACGCAACGGTGGAGAAAAATCATTATGATATAAACTTCACGACCTTCTCGCGGGATACGTCGCATCTTCCCCAAGCGCCAGTTCCATCTGAGCCACTCTGGTGGTGGAAGGGGTCACCTTGAAGCGCTCATCAATACGGAAACCCGGCACCCAGACGATCTCGTCCCCGGAAAGAAGCACCATCACTTGGGACCTGGAGCCGCGGGGAACCTTGAGATCCACCAGGAAGTCCTGCAGCTTGCGCTTTCCGGGAGCCCCCAAGGGATGGAAACGATCCCCCGGACGAACATATCTCAGCTTAAGAGGAAAATCAAGTTTGCCCCAGTCCAGAGAGGCTTTCCAAGGATCCCTGGTTATATGAGCCCCTCCATCCTCCCGGGGCTCCTCCACCCGTAGCCTCAACTCCGCCCCGAAGCCAGGGAGGGCAAAAACGCCTTCGCCAGGAATCTCCGCCTCTTTCTCATAAGAAGTGGGCGACAACTCATCCCGATTAAAGAAGCGGACCCGATCATATTCCCTCACCGCCAGCCAGCCCGCCGGCAGATGCATCGTGCTGCCGTTCTTCCCCTCCAACACCTTGAGGCGAAGATCTTCCACCCTGCGAAAGCTGGGCGGTATCCCTTTCCGGAGAAGCATCTCCTTTAGCGCTCTTCGCTGACCTGCCAAAGAAAGGCGTCGGCAGGATGCGATATCCAGATAATCCCCTGCCGATTCCCCCAGGGATTCCAGGGGCTCGCCGGCTCGCTCCTCCCACTCCTCTCTTAAAAGCTCTATCTCGTTGATCAAACTGGATTTGACTTTGGGGTTGAAGGAATTCTCCAAGAAGGGGATGAGCAGATGGCGCACTCGATTGCGGGGAATGGAAATGTCCAGGTTAGAGGGGTCCCGCATGGGGGAAAAAGGGAGATTTTTCGCGTACGCCTCTATCTCCTTCCTCCACACCTCAATCAACGGCCTGATATATGGTCCCCTAACTGGAGGGATGGAGGCAAGGGCGGAGGGGCCGGCGCCCCAGATCAGCCTCAAAAGGAAGGTTTCTACAAGATCGTCGGCATGATGCCCCAAAGCCACGCGTTGGAAACCGCTGGAATCAAGCTTCCTCTGGAAAGCGGCATAACGAGCCAGGCGAGCGGCCTCCTCTGGGCTTCGCTCACCCTTTCGGCGGTACTTCTCCACCTCCACTCTCTCGACGCAACATGCCAGACCGTAATGTTCCGCCACTTGTCGGACAAACTCTTCTTCCTTTAAAGACTCCTCCCGCAAGCCGTGGTTGACATGGAATATTTCCAGTTGCAGGCGGAACTCACTTTTGAGCTTATCAAGCACGTCTAAAAGAACCAAAGAGTCTGGTCCACCGGATAGAGCCACCAGCACAGTTTTTACTTCTTGTAACATATTATGTCGCTCCACCGTCTTCCTGACTTTCTCCAATATAAGGAAGACTTCCCGAGGAAACCTCTTGCCCAGAAAAACCACTCCTCTCCAGCGACCGTCCCCGGAACTAGTCGCGCTTAACGGTTCAATCGTCGCTTCTTATTCTCCCCCGCCAAATTAAAAGAAAGGGTAACCATCGAATTATCTCGCCTCCAATTTTCCCGAACCACCACTTACCAGATACCCGATGAACTGTCCAACGAGCTTACATACCATATATTGTCAACCAAATCTAAATAAAAGCGGACCTCCTCAGCCGCCGGGGGGATTATCTCCCCAGTTTCCGCGTCCAAGCGCTCGCCGTACTCCGCCCTGACGCGTACCACCGCTTTCTCCATCTCGTTCTCCTGGATCCGCTCCGTGCCCAGTATGGAATAAGCCACTTCCAAACCGCCTTCACGAGCCCGATTTACCGCTTCCACCATACCCTCGTAGCCTAACTCTTCGGGAAGAGACGAGTAGGGGGAAAGCAGGCCATACATGGCTTCGACGTTTCCCTTATTTAAATAGTCATACCAGTAAGCCACCACCTCTTCCGGCAAAATCATATAATTTATCTTGTTAACGGGAAATTTCTTCTCCCCACCATAGATGGCATTAACGGCATCCGCCAATATCTGGGGAAGATTCCATGTCTCCAGATCGAGGCTGGCGCCATTGTACTCTTGACCGTCCTGATAATCTTGTAGTAATTGTCTGGCCTCCTCTTTTACGCTCTCTATGTCCAGATCCTCGTCCGTCTGATCGTAAAGCACCACGTCCATTCCCGCGCTCAGCCCCACCAAATAGGATGAAAAAGCGTTTAGAAACCTGAGCATCATATTATGGGTCTTGCGGTAATCACCTGGAACATGGAGGCTTCTCATATATCTGGCGAGGGAATCGACCTCAGCCACCGCTTCGGATAGAAGATCTTTATAAGCATCCAAATCCTTTAGCTCATATATCCTTCCCGCCCTCTCCACCAGCCTGTGGGAGAACCTCTCCAGTTCCGGCCACTTCTCCAGCACTCGCTCCTCATAATCCCCCACAGGCGCCCCACAGCCAAAATGCGCCCACGCCACGCCCAACAGAAGGGATGCGAAAAGCCACAAACCCATCAACTTTAATAACCTTTTCCCGATTTTCCATTGAAAAAACATCTCTGAATTTCCCATCTACCTATAACCCATATGCGGGCGCCCAACCATTAAAGCTCATCTGTGTCACGTTAATTTTACCAGAGAAGCGCCCAAGCTAGGGTCTAGAAACGACCTCCGACATGGAATCGTTCAGATTGGGAAGGAAATAGACTCCACACATCCGATTCCGCCAGTCCCCCATTAGCGCGATAAAATGCATAAACGCATAGAGGATTCGTGGGGAGCCCACCCAGTTCCAGGGGACAGAGGTCTATTTTCTAATAACGTTAAACCCTTCGCGGCTCCAAAATCTTAAGAAACCAATTTTACCTCGATGTCTGTGACTCCGCCACCGGTGCCCCACAGTCGCAAATTTTACCAATATTTAACAAACGGGAATTTTTTCGTTAGATGAAAAATGGAAAATTCATCGACGCCGTCTGCGAAGCACGGATATTCAACAAACAGGAACTTTTTTGGGGGGCTAAACGCAGGATTCGAGCATTATATCCCAATGGTTCGCGTTTTCGACGATTCGATGGAGAAAAAGCCAAAGGGAACTTTCCCCCAGAAAACTCCGTCCCTTCCGCTTTGACCAGCTATCCTTTCTTGTTTCCTCGTAAACTGATTCTTGCGGCAAAAGAAGTTCTCTTCTTAACAAGGAAGACAAAAGGAAAGCCTGGGAAAGTCGGACTTCTTTCGCCTTTATTATTTTCCTGAGGAAACGAGGATAGAGACAATCTCCCTTTCTAATCTTGATAATTCTTGGCGATAATAGCTTCCGCCATTTGCCTTAACCCAGCTTTCCCTCCAGCTAGACCCCGTGGCATCGTTCAACCCTTGGTCTCAGTCCCTTCTCCAGTAGACCCTAGCGAAAGCCGACTCTTTCTGCCGTTGAATTTCCAGACTGCCATGGTAAGCTTTGCCGAACTCCTTTCCCAGCCGCTCCGCCAAGGCGCGATCTGTGGTCTCGATGACGATTTCGTCATTTTTCTCCTCAATATGAGCTATGCGCGCGGCGATATTCTTTTTCAGCTTGTCCTCAGCCACCCTTCTTATAAGGTTCTTCGCCTCCTCTTTATGGGAAGCCAGGAATTTACCTTTGAGATGTACCACCCCATCGATCCTGCCCTTTGCCACCCTATCGCACCCGGGGCAGAGACATCTCTCCCATTCCCTTTTCTGCATAGCCTTTCCCCTGAGATCCTCGTTGAAGGTCCATTTATTATCTACAAAAATGGCGTAACATGCTGGACAGATTTTCATAACTACCTCCTCGTTAGTGACCACCGATCAATTGCCTCAGAATATCCTCGTATATGACCTCCACCAGTGATTCCCTATTATTTACCCCCACCCGGTAAATTTTCGACTCCGGACCGGAAAAGACCGCGTCATTTAATAATTCGCATCTATCCTGCATGGTGGCGAGAACTAAAGCGTCGCATATAAATATCTCACGTATCAGAGATTGGAAAAGAAAAGATAGAAGCTCCATCTTGCCTATCTCATCGATTATCACCAGATCGCTTTGGGTATAGGCACTCTGAAGAGGCCTGAGGGCTACCCTCTCCAAAACTTCCACATCAACACCGTACTTGCTTACGTGAGGCATACCCGAAAATCCCACATGGGCGAAGATAGCCCTTTCTCCGGAGAGGTTAATAACCTGGAAGCCTTTCCTTTCTCCCCCGTCCCTGATCTCTTCGGTAAGAAATCCCGCCAGGTTCATCCCCCTTCGCGAGAGCTTTTCCACTAGTTTCTTCACCAACGTGGTCTTCCCGCTCCCGGGACGTCCTACCAGCAGAAAGCGGCGAACAGAAGCTTGCGCGGATTCCACCTTGCTCACTGAAACAACCTCTAATTTATATATACCCAGAAACATCCACCCTATGCCTTATAACTGGCGAGATGGAAATGATGGTTTCCATGGTGCGTTTGTTGAAAAAAGCCATATTTTTAGTAGTCACTATGTATATGATGACGCGCGGATTCCAGGGATTCGCTCATTCATGCAAACAAATAATTTACTGATCGTCTCTTTCCATAACGTAACCGTGGTGATATTGCTATGAACACCTTTTCAGATAGCGGGTCTAAACCCGAGCAGGCAGCCACTCCTTTAGCATGGCTTCAGTAATATACAATTATATTTATTCAATAATATTCAGTTTTTATATATCCGGGGAACTCGCGGACCAACGGAACAGACTACCTCGTAATTGATGGTGTCCGCTCTTTCCGCCACCTCCTCCGCACTGATAAAATCATCGCCGGATTTTCCTATTACCACCACTTCCTCCCCGACGCTACGCTGGTCCTCCCCCAGGTTCACCATGGTGAGGTCCATGCAGATGGTGCCCACCTGGGGATATCTTTTACCCCCTATTAAAACCTCCATCCGGTTGGAGAGACGCCTAGTTAAACCGTCGCCGTAACCGAGGGGCACCACCCCTATATAGGAATCCTTTTCCAGGCAAGCGGTGAAACCGTAGCTGATGCCCTCTCCAGCAGAAAGGCGAAAGACTTGGCAAAGTTCGCTCTTCAACTCCATCGCCGGATATAAGGAGATAATTTCCTGAAACCTCTCCCCGGGATAAAGACCATAAATACCGATACCCAGCCTCACCATATCCAGCTCCGATTCGGGCAGAAATAGTGCGGCACCGGTGGCGGCGGCATGTTTGATTTCGAACTCATGCCCTTCTTTTCTCAGCTTTTCCACGGTTTCCATGAATAGCCCCAGTTGCCTAGCGGTATAGGGGGAGCGGGGATCGGAAGCCATAGCGAAATGGGTATATATGCCCTCCACCTCCAGGGAGGGTAGATTCCCCAAAAACTTGGCCATCTCACTCGCCTGATGGGGAAATACACCTACCCGGTGCATGCCGGTATCGATCTTGAGATGTACTTTGCACTTATTTTTCGCCCTTTCGGCCGCGCTCGCCAGAGACTCCGCGAATTCCCGAGTATAGACCGTGGGGATGAGTTCTAGCTCCAGCACCCGAGAGGCGGCGACAGGAGGTGGTTCGAAGAGGAGGTGGATGGGAGCGTCGATTCCCGCTTTTCTCAAGGATTCCCCTTCCTCCACCAAGGCAACCCCCAGCCTCTCCGCTCCCGCCTCCAACGCCGCCTGAGCTGTCTCCACGTCCCCGTGTCCATAACCGTTGGATTTCACCACCGCCATGACCAGCGGCGAGGAGCGCATGGTCCGGCGTATCAGTTGGATGTTTTTTCTTATGTTCTCCAGACTGACTTCAGCCCGTGTGGGTCGATATCGCGCTGGAGTGGGGTCATACCTCATCAACGAGATTCTCCCTCGGAAGCCAGATGCCGAATGATGTCGTTTCTGGTGATGATGCCCTCCAGTTTTTCCTCGTCCATAACCATTACATACTCCCAATCTTTCTCCACCATCTTGGAGGCTATCTCGGTGATATCGCTCTCAGGCCTCACTCGAGGAAACTTTATCTCCATCAGATCCTCGGCCTTGGAACCCACCGCCCTCTTAAGCTCCTCTTCGTACTTTTTGGTGGAGCCCAACATAATGTAACTATCCAGGAAGTGAAAGAAGGTGGGAAAATGTACTCGAGCATCCTGGTGCACTAAATCCTCCTCGGTTACCACCCCCACCAGACGCTCATCCTCGTCGAATACCGGCAGGCAGCGCAGCTTCTTCTCCCACATAATTTTAGCCAGCTCCCTCACCGGAGTGTGGGTTCTCACTTTTATTATCTCGGTGGTCATGATATCCCTGGCGATCCGTGAAGCCATATTTCTTCCTTTCTCTACTTTGGACATCCTTCTTTTGGATGGATTCTTTGATCCTCTCACTTCCCCCCCGCACGGGCCAGGGGTAAGTGAGCGAGGATATCTCCGGCGATCATACCCTCCATTCCCACAATGTGCGCGGCCAATTCCCCCGCTTTGCCATGGAGATAGACTCCGCAGCAAGCCGCTTGAAAAGGCTCCAGGCCCTGAGCTAGAAAGGTGGAGATGCAACCGGTGAGCACGTCCCCGCTGCCCGCGGTGGCCATCCCGGGGCAACCTGAAGTGTTGATGCCAATTCTTCCCTCTTTTCCAGCCACTATGGTGTTTGCCCCTTTCAACACCACCACGCAATCGAATCGGCTAGACGCTTCCAGAGCCGAGGAGATACGGTCCCTCTGAATCTCCCTCACCTCCTTTTGGAGCAAGCGTGAAAGCTCACCGGGATGGGGGGTGATGATTAAATCCCCCGGTTTCCCCGCCAGCAGATGGGGTTCATCCCGAACGCAATTGAGGCCATCGGCATCCAGCACCATGGGCTTATCCACCTCCAGCAGCAGCTCTCTCACAAGTTTCCTGGTGCCGGGAGCGGTCCCCAAACCCGGTCCTAAAGCCAGCACATCGTACCCATCCAATGCTTCCATTATCGCCTGGAAAGCATCGGGCGCCAAATGCCCTTCCGGCTCCTCCGCAAGGGGAAGGGTCATCACCTCAGTGAGCTTTATCTCCATGATGGGGTTCAGGCTGGCGGGTATTCCCAGAGTGGCCACCCCGGCTCCGCTGCGCAGTGCCGCCCGGGAGGCCAAAGCGGCCGCCCCAGTCAACCCGGTGGAACCCGCCACCACCAGCACTTTCCCGCAATCCCCTTTATGGGCGTCTAGGGGCCTGGGGGGATAAAGTGCCTCTATCTCCCTGTCTATGGTCTCAATATTACTGCTCACCACCTCTTCCACCAGGTAGGAGGGGATACCGATATCCCGCACCACTAGCTCCCCCACCCCTCGCGCCCCGGGAAAAAGATAGAGCCCAGTTTTAGGAAGCGCAAAGGTAACTGTGCGCCTCGCCAGAATAGCTGGTCCCTCCACCCAACCCATCTTCCCATCCACTCCCGAGGGGATATCCACCGCCAATACCGGCTTTTCGGATGAGTTGATCATCTCGATGGCCTCCCCATAGACGCCCTCCGCCCTGCCCCGGAAGCCGATCCCAAAGATGGCGTCGATGACCAAGTCGGAGCGGTTAAGGGAATCCTCCACCGCCGATCTCTCGAAGAATCGTGTTTTCAGCCCTATCTCGTTAGCCCGGTCCAGATTCGACCTGGTGTCGGGGTGGAGATCCTTTACCTCGTCCAAAAGGTAGATATCCACCTCCGCTCCCCACTCATGGAGGTATCTGGCAGCCACCAGACCATCCCCTCCATTCTTACCCTTGGCGGTGAATATAGAGACCTTCTTGCCGGCGCACAAGGAGAGCATGTCTCGGGCTTGGTCCGCCACAGCTTTTCCCGCTCGCTCCATCAGATCCAGTGAGCCGACGCCCTCCTCCAAGGTCCTCTGATCCAGGGCTTGCATCTCTTCCGGATAGATGACCCTCATGAATCCTCCCCTTCAAAGCTCACCAACACCACCGCGATAGCGTAACCTTTCTCATGGGACAGGCTTAGGGAGAAGCGTAGAACGTTTGCCTCTCCCAACTCCTCCTTGGTCTTTCCTTTGATTCTCAAGACGGGCCTCTCCCCCTCCATCTCCACCTCATAATCGAGGAAACGTAAAGCTCCGCTCTTCCCTCCCAATGCCTTGAAAGCCGCCTCTTTAGCGGCGAAGCGAGCCGCATAATGGGGAGCCGGGCTCCGGTACCTCTCACACCAGGCAATCTCCGCAGGGGTGAAGACTCGGCGCAGGAATGATGGGGTTTCTTCGATGGCACGCTTGATGCGGTCCACTTCCACGATATCCACGCCCACTCCGTTCACTCTTCCTACCCCCAAGCCATCCGCTTATTCCATGGCAACAAATTTTTTCACAATAAAAATTCAAACCACCTGTCAGGACATCTACCCAGCTATCTTCCGCGAACCACAAATCATAGAAAATATTCAATATGTAAAAATGACTTTTGGTGAGCTCTCGCGCCGATAAAACCACTCATTGACATGAAATACCGGAGGCATCTTCCTCCGCTTCCGAATACGGAACTCCATTTCCCTCCAACAAGTAATCGCCGCGCCATTACCGCCCCAACTCACGTATTAGCCCTAAACCCCATGGTATATCTTCCTCACTCCACGGTTACCGTCTTGGCGAGATTGCGCGGCTGATCCACGTTACAACCCCTCCGCTTTGCGATATAGTAGGCCAATAACTGCAAGACCGGGATGGATACCACCGGGTTGAGGATGGTTTCCACCCGGGGGATAAAGATAACTTGGTTAGAGCAGGAGGTTATTTTATTATCTCCCTCGGTGGCCACGCTGATGATGGGGGCGCTTCTCGCCTTGATCTCCTCCAAATTGGAGAAGATCTTGCCGTAAACCTGATCTCTTGGAGCGAGGGCCACCACAGGAAAGCCGGGATGGAGCAGGGCTATTGGTCCATGCTTCATCTCCCCCGCCGGGTACCCCTCGGCATGTATATAGGAGATCTCCTTCAGCTTCAGGGCGCCCTCCATGGCTATGGGGTAGTTTATGTTTCTTCCCAGGTAAAGAAAGTCTTCATGCCGGTAATAGCGCTCGGCGCACTCTTCGATGACAGGATGAGATTGTAGAACCCGTTCAACCGAGGAAATTACACCTTCCAACTGTCTGTAAGCGCTGGAGACGAAGGAACCATCAACCGCCCCGGTCTTTTCCGCCAGATAGAGACCTAGAAGATATATCGCCGCGATTTGAGTGAAGAAGGTCTTGGTGGCCGCAACTCCTATCTCCGGGCCCGCGTGGGTGTAAAGAACCGCATGGGCTTCCTGGGTCATCTGGCTCCCCTGGACGTTGACAATTGCAGCGGTCCTCGCTTTCCTCTCCAGAGCTCCCCTCAAGGCAGCCATGGTGTCGGCGGTCTCCCCCGATTGGCTAATGGCCACCACCAGGGTCTGGGGATTAAGCTTGGGGTCCCGGTAACGGAACTCCGAGGCGATGTCCACCTCCACCGATATGTCCATCCAGTGCTCAAAGACATAACGAGCCAGCAGCGCGGCATGATATGATGTGCCACAGGCAATGAAGATAATTCGTTCCAGTTTTCGGAGATCCCTCATCTCCATGGGATGAAAATCGGGGAGCAATCCTTTCCCGGACTTTAAAGGATTGCCTCTCAGTGTGTTCAACCAAGCTTCCGGTTGCTCGAAGATCTCCTTGAGCATGAAATCCTCGAAGCCTTCCTTTTCCACCGTACCGATATCATAAGTTATCTCCGTGGGGTTTAAGGGCTGGATGGTTCCATTAAGGTCCGTTATAATTATCTCTCCATTCCTTACCCCCACTACATCTCCGTTACCTAGATAGACGACCTTGCGGGTATACCTTAAAAAGGCGGGCAGAGCGGATGCCAGGAAAGTCTCGCCCTCGCCTATACCCACCACCAGGGGACTATCCCACCTGGCCCCCACCATGAGGGTGGGGTCATCTAGGTGGATGCAGACGATTGCGTAAGAACCCTTCACTCCTCGCAGAGCCTTTCGCACCGCCTCCATAAGGTCCCCGTCCGCTAGCTGTTCCTCGATCAGATGGACCAGCACCTCGGAATCGGTCTCGGAAGAGAAGGTGTGTCCCCGTCTGAGCAATTCCTCTTTCAGCTCGGCGAAATTCTCGATAATCCCATTATGCACAAGAGCGAGCTTTCCTGTGCAGTCCATGTGGGGATGAGCATTGCTCTCGGATGGCTTTCCATGTGTGGCCCAGCGGGTATGCCCGATGCCCACCGCCCCCTCCAGAGACCGGCCACTCATCATTTCCTCCAGGCGGTCCAGGTTGCCCTCGCTCTTCACTATGTCGATATGGCGGTCATGGCAGACGGCGACCCCCGCGGAATCGTAACCGCGATACTCCAGTTTGCGCAGCCCTTCCAACAGCACCCTACCAGTGGGCTTATCCCCCATATATCCGATAATCCCGCACATATAAAGTTCCTTTCTTGTGCGCATGCCTGCGATCTTAGCCTAGCCGCACGGATCACAAACAAGCCTTTCCGGAGAAGAGTTTACTTCTTCCCACCGTGAACTTTAATTGAATTCCCGACTCACTATAGAGGCAAGATCGCGAGCGATTCTCTCAGCCTCATCCGCGCTCCGAGCCTCCACCATCACCCGCACCAACGGCTCCGTGCCCGAGGGTCTGATGAGCACCCGTCCCTCCTCACCCAGGGCCTCCTCCGCCTCCTTGATCTTTTTCGCCAACGCCTCCGAGCGGTCCAGGAGTTCTTTGTTGACCACTCTCACGTTTAGGAGCACTTGGGGAAAATTCTCCACGATGCCGGCTACCTCGGAAATTCTTCCCCCCATATTTTTCCAAGCCTTGCAAAGCTGCAAGGAGGTGATGAGCCCATCCCCGGAAGGCGAAAGGTCCAGAAAAATGACGTGGCCGGACTGCTCTCCCCCCATATTGAGGTCTCTTTTAAGCAACTCCTCCAGGACATAACGATCCCCCACCTGAGTCACGTAGACCTTGATGCCTCGCTGGCGCATGGACAAATGAAATCCCTTGTTGGACATCACCGTGGCAACCACGGAGTTCTCCTTTAACAGACCTCTCTCCTTCAAGTCATTGGCGCACAGTGCCATAATCACGTCCCCATTGATTAATCCGCCTTTCTCATCCACGGCTATGACCCGGTCGGCGTCGCCGTCGAAAGAGAGCCCCAAGTCCGCCCCTTCTCTGACCACCAGCTCCGCGATCCTCTCCGGATGGGTGGACCCGCAACCCGCGTTAATATTGTATCCGTCGGGCTGATCGAAAAAGGATTTCACCTGGGCGCCGCAAGACTCGAAGATTCTTGGCCCCGCCTGGAAGACGGCACCATGGGCGCAGTCCAGAACCAGCTTCAAACCGGAGAGGTCTATCCCCGATCTTTCCAAGAGGAGTTCCACATAGCGGTCCAGGGCTTTGCCGTTGCTCACAATCCTTCCCACTTTGGGACCATGGGGGCGCTTACCACCATACTTTTGGAAATCCTCGACGGTCCTCTCTATCTCCACCTCCATGGAGTCGGGAAGCTTGAAGCCACTGGAATGGAATATTTTGATACCATTGTCTTCCGCAGGATTATGGGAGGCGGAGATAACCACCCCCGCGTCCACTTCCGACTCTCGAGTAAGCAACGCCACCGCGGGAGTGGGAACGATGCCCATCAGTTCCGCCACCCCTCCAGCCGAAGCGATACCGGCGCTTAGGGCGGCTTCCAACATCTCCCCGGAACAGCGGGTATCCCTGCCGATCAATATCCTGGGATTAGGCGAATCTTGGGTGAGGACCTTAACCACGGCGAAGCCCACCATAAAAGCTAGTTCAGGGGTTAGATCCTTGTTGGCTAACCCCCTTATCCCATCCGTGCCGAAGAGTCGTCGAACATTCCTTTTGCCGCTCATAATCAGACTGGACCTCACTCTTTAGATGGACCTCACTCTTTATTATTAGAAAAATATAGCACCTGGGTATCTTCTATTTCAAACTCGTCTCCTCCTCCCCGATAGATCTTGCGCACGTAAGGGCTGTGCATTGCCCCCAGAAGAGCGAAGTAATCCAGGGAGAAGGATATGCGCTGTCCCCTGCGACCCTCGTCCACCGGGTTGATGGAGCGAAGGGCGCAGAGATCGCTGTAATACTCCAGAACTTCCAGACCTTCATTTAAAGGAGTGGCGTTTCCCGCTCCAATATCTAACCTGCCCATCGCCACCAGAATCCTTTTCTCCCAACGGTTTTCCCTTTCCTTTACCTCTTTTGTTTCAACTATTTCTGCCTCCAAGGTAAAGGTACCTTGAGAACATCCATCTAACCTCTCCCCCCGGGTAGTCTCCCTGCCCAGCAAGATTCCCTCCCCAACGCGCAGCTCGTTAACCCCTGAGGGAAGGTCGCCGAGGAGCGCCGCTTTGAGCAAAGCGGAATTTCCGGCGGAGATGATCACGCCCTCTCCTCCGAGCAGGTCTTTCTTCTTCTCCGCCAAGCTTATCAATTGGCGTGGGCTATCCAAGCCAAGGCGCTCCCCCGCGCAAGAGGTATGGGTGCCCAAGCCCACCAGCTCTATCCCCGACTGCTCGGAGGCGCGCTCAATGGCCCATTCCCCTATTTCCAAAGGAATGCCCTCTCTCTCCCCTCCTGTTTCCATCATGAGTATGACCCTCTTTTTTAAATCCCTTTTCCTAACCGCCCTGGCCAGCTCCTCCAGATAATCCAGATCACCCACCAAAAAGAGGTCCACCAATTCCACAAGCTCGGGAATCTCCTCATCCGTGGCGGGACGGAGCATGGTCAGCTCCAGCCCAGGAAACGCTCCGCGCAGTCTTTGCAGACTGGTTAATCGTGAATCCGCCAGCGTCTTTACCCCTCCGGCCAGAATGCTCCTGGCGATATGGATATCCCCCAGGCATCCTTTGGTAACCCCCCGCACCGATATTCCCCGGGATGCTAAAGCGCGAGACAATGTCCTGGAATTGGATTCCAGTAAGTCTAGATCGATGATAAGTCGGGGATAGGGGCCCTGATGGGCAGGCATAATCTATCTCTTGGAAAACTGGGGTCTCTTTCTGGCTTTCTTCAGGCCGTACTTCTTCCGCTCTTTCATGCGGGGATCGCGGCGCAGCAGACCTGCTTTTTTCAATTCGGATCTCAAGGTCTCATCACAATCCAGAAGGGCTCTGGCGATACCGTGTCGCAGGGCACCCGCCTGACCGCTAGTTCCGCCCCCTTTAATATTGGCGATGATCTTATACCTTCCCTGGGTACCTGTTACTTCCAGAGGACTCAAGATCACCGTCCTCATGGTTTGGCGGGGGAAAAATTCCTCTATGGGTTTGTTGTTAACGATTATTTCTCCAGAGCCTGGATACACCCTAACCCTTGCAACCGCTTCTTTTCTTCTCCCCGTTCCGTATCCCAAAGCCTCCGGCAATTTTCCACCTTCCTTCACTAGCGCTCGGCTTCTTTCAGTTCCAGCTTTTCCGGTTTCTGAGCCTGATGAGGGTGATCAGGCCCCGCATAGACATGGAGCTTGCGCAGCATGCTCCGCCCCAGCCGGTTGTGGGGAAGCATCCCTTTAACCGCTTTTTTCACCACGAACTCCGGCTTCCTCTCCATCAACTCCCGGTAGCTCATCTTCTTAAGCCCCCCGGGATAACCGGAATGGCGGTAATAGAACTTCTTATCCAACTTGTTTCCGGTAAGTTTCACCTTATCGGCGTTCACGATAATCACGTTATCCCCCAGATCCAGATGGGGCGAGTATTCCGGTTTTTGTTTACCTTTTAAGATGCTCGCCACCTCGCTGGCCAACCTTCCCAGAACCAGATCCTGGGCGTCGATCAGGTACCATTTCCGTCTTATCTCACCCGCTTTTACCGCGTAAGTTTTCATCTTATCTCACTCTGCTCAGGCGATGTCACTTCGCGAAAAACCATAACACAACAGACATAAATATTAGATGAAAACCCTCAGATAGTCAAGGCAGCGGGGACGATTGTTATAAGAATAAGACAGGACGGTTCCGAATCTTATAAAAAGCTTGTTAGGCATCGGAAGGAAAGCATCGAGATGCAGCCAGTTCGCTTTCTCAAAGATTGTCGGCGGCGACCTCGGTGGCAATCCAACTGACCCAATAGAATTAAATGTCTACGGGCGATATCCGCATTGAAACAACTGGGTTACGTTATAAAAATATCTAGCTTATCGAATAGGATCAGATATCCATATGGTCGTTGGATGGTTTCCGCCTTCCCGTGGATCGTTATGTCAAGTATTTTACCCCTACCATCGCCATTTCACTCCTGCATTTTATTTCGGTTAAAAATAAGCGGGTTTCCGGCACGCGCGACGGGTCAGTCCGAAGGCTATATAGGGATATCGAGATATTGATTGTAAACTCCCCGCATAAATCATAGAAATATAGGATTATAGAGGCCGAAACGCCCGGGGGAATGAAACACCACATTTGTTGAGGGGCACGTGGGTTAGAAGACCTATCAAGGCGATTAGGGCAATGTTCTTAAGCCACGGTATAATGGCGACCAATGGCGACTTATTCCTCGGAAATCCTTGTAGGGAGCGAATGGATATAAAGAATGAGGTGAAAATTTCCGATAATTTAGTAGTCTCGAGAGTCGTTCATGAGAAGAAGCTTTTTGCATGCCTTGAGCGTAGAAGCTAGAAAAGCTAGCCTTCACTTAAAAGTTTTTAAGTCGTTCGGGGGAATCAGTTAAGCTGAAGGGCGAAAATCTCAGCTTATAAAAGATTGGTAAACCATGTTAGAAAGAATAAGAAGTTACGAAGGTTTTACCCTAATAGAATTGATGGTAGTCATCCTGATCATCGGCATCCTGGTGTCCATAGCGATCCCCGTCTTCTTCAGAGCACGCTCCAATTCGGAGGCAGCTGCCTGTGAAAACAATCTGAGGACCGTGGACGGGTCCATCATGCAGTACGAATGCGTAAACCTAATCTATCCATCCAACATCACCAGCATGGTCCCTTCCTACATCCGCAACTATCCCACCTGTCCGGGTGGCGGGACTTATTCTCTGACGGGCACCGCTCCACCCCGTTCCAGCTGCTCAACGGGGCATACATATTAGCTTTGAACCAGAGCCATGATCGCTGGATGGATTCAGCCAAGCGGAGAGCCCGCTTATGGGATGCCCAGAAGGCCAGACGAGCAACGATCTCCCCCGGCTCTAGACTGGAGTTTGTCCGGCGCGGAGATATACTTCGGGGAACGCGAGATTTTGGGAATGTAACATTTTGGGGTATGAAAAGCTTGATCTGTCGCTCGCTAAAATATCTCTCCACATCTCCTTTAAGGCCTTCGAATACCGTCCAATCGCGCGTCCTGCTTTACAGGAAAAGTTAAACGAGCCCTCAGCCTATCCTCTTTCAACCCATCTCCTCAATCACCTGGCGCACTATCCTTTCCAACACGGGCGCTTGAGACTGGGCGGTCTGGAGCACCTCCTCGTGGGAGATGGGATATGGCCTTCTCAAGTCCCACACGTTGGTGATACAACTAACCGCCATCACTCGCATTCCCAGATAGCGGGCGAAGATGACTTCGGGAACCACGCTCATGGTAACCGCATCCCCACCTATTACCCGGAGGAAACGTAGTTCCGCCCCGGTCTCATACGAAGGTCCCGAAACACAAACCAGAACGCCCTCCACCATCTTGGCGCCCAGCATCTGCGCTAAACTCAACGCCAGATCGCCCATCTCCTCGTCGTAGGCGCTAGAAAGTTCCACGAACCTGTTTTGGGGATCCGCGCGCCCACCGATCAAGGGGTTGTCTCCCAGCAGGTTGATATGATCCCTGACCAGCATGAGATAGCCCTTCTCGTAGGTAGGGTTGAGGGCTCCCGCAGCGTTGGCCATAACCGCTTTGTCCACCCCCAGCTTTCTCAACACCCTCAGGGAGAAAGTGACTTGTTCAAGAGAACCGTTTTCATAGTAATGAACTCTCCCTCTCTGGACCATCACTTCCGCGTGCCCAATCTTTCCGTATTGAAAGGTTCCTCGGTGTCCTTGGACGGAGGGAAAGGGCATATGGGGAACCTTCCGGAACTCTATCTCCTCGCCTTCGCTACCCACATCTAAATATAGAGGGTCTTGTAATCCGCTCCCTAGGATTATCGCCCATTCAGCGAGGGGACGGTGATTTTCGACCAACTTCTCTGCAATGAAAGAAGCGGCTTCCTCCGCCCGCTCTTCTAACTCTTGTTCATAGTGAAGGACCATGACACGCCTGCCTCCCCTCGATTTATTGCCCATGCGCGCGGGGAACTCCCAATTGACACTTCATCTCAAGAGACCAGACCCCTCCCTGATAGACGCAGCTAATCTTCCCGGAGTTAACGACCAGCCAAAAAGACTACGTAATCCGACTCCTCCATAGCCGTTCCCGCGCAATCCACGAAAGCAACCTGGCTCTGACCTCGCCTATCCCAAATTAACGCAACACGTTCAAACGAGATGCCCGCCATCGCCCTCCTCAGCTTCGTCTTTCCGGTCATCCTCGGCCATAAGCTCCTTCAACCTGACGATTTTTTCCACCAATGCAGGATCCTTGCCGTTTAATAGGGCTAGGTAGACGCTGGCGAAATCGCCCAGTAGGATAGTTCCCAGCAGTTTATCCACTAGGCTTTCTCCCCGCACATGGACCACGTCAATACCCCCTACGGTATCTTTGATCAGCTCCGAAGTCACCTCTACTCTTTTCACCACGCGGGGATGGCTCTCCTCATCCAGGAGGAAGATTAGCTCCACCAATCTGGAGAAATCGTCCAGTTGTTCCCATCCCACTATCTCGTTATGATTCATCTCCGGAAGCGTATGGCAGAACGCGGGGGACTTAGAGTTCTCGTTGAACTGGCATTTCCAGCGATAGGCGGCGGCAGCTAAATATCCATCCATCCCGTAGACCACGGGGATCTTCCCCCAGACGCGGTGGGCAAGTTTCTTAGCGTAATTTTCACCCAAGGGCGACACTCTTCCCCATTGCCTAACCCGTTTCTCCAGGGCGGGAATGGATCGCTGGAGCTGCTCGGTGAAACCCCGAATCATTCCGATCTTTTCCAAAATGATCGCTATGGGCAAAAAGAGGAAGGGCAAAGCCGCCCTGGGCTGCAATCCGCCGGGCACCACCACAGCTAGCCAGTGGTTTTCTTCGGCTTTTCGTAGCAGGGCTCCTCCCGAGGTTATTGCCACCACCTGGCTTCCCTTGGACGCCACATGGTCTACGGCGGAAAGGGTCTCCTCGGTATTGCCCGAGTAACTCACCGCGAAAACCAATGTTTGAGAGGAATAGCGACTGGAAGGGATATATCCTCTATGCACTCGAAATGGTAGCCCTAACTCATCCCCAAACATGGCTTCGACAAGGTCTCCGCCGATGGCGGAGCCCCCCATGCCCAGAACCGCGATCTCCCTTATCTCTCCCCCATGAGGCAAACCCTCTAACCCATCCACTAGGTCAAGCGCTTCCCTGCACAGCTTGGGGAAACCTTCCACCGCGTCGATCATGCCGGAGGGATCCATTTTACCGTATACTCCCACATCATCCAGATCAACCGCTACTTCCATCTCCATCCTTTCGATTGACTCGATAGGGCCTCGCTATCTCGCATAATCGCCAAGATGCGCTTGCCGCCCACCAATATGACTCAACAAAATATGATTCAATAGATTATATATTATAAATTATATGCCCTTCCATTCATTCCTGTGCCGCAACATTTATCCTCCCCTCCCACTCCATGACATGGAAAAACCAACTGCGCTCGCCCTCGTACTGGCAAACATTTACGCTTCCTTCACAGCTCCGCTCTTTTTGAGAAGAAACCATATCTCGCCTCTCTCCCGCCCAACCCAAGGACCTGAGGGCATATCGCCCAAAACTGTTCTATCCCAAGGAAAAGTTATCGTCTATTCCTCTATCCATCCAGGCTTGAATACGGCGCAACTTCCTTACCGCATGGCCATGGGCTGAGGTTGGCAGCAATATCCTCGCCTAATTTCCGCCCCCTTTTTTATATCCGCAACGACCAATCCCCACCAACGCCTTCCGCGCATTGCCAAAAATAATTCGGCGTTCCCCCGGCTTTCTTTCTCAACCTAACTACTCCCTCATCGAATCCCTGTTCAAATATCCGCGTGTTTATTGTTATCATAGATAGCATGAAAGTAGATCCCAATATCTTCAAGGCTTACGACATAAGGGGTATCTATCCCCAACAAATCAACGAAGAGATCTCTATACAGATAGGTAGGGCATTCGTGGAATTCTTAGGGGAGAAGAAGATCTTGGTGGGAAGAGACATGCGCATCTCCTCCCCCTCTCTCTCCCGCGCCTTTATCCAAGGGGTCAATCTTCAGGGCGCCGACGCGGTGGATATCGGCCTCTGCTCCACCGACATGATCTACTTCGCATCCGGGAAGTTGGATCTCCCTGGAGCGATGTTCACCGCCTCCCACAACCCCAAGGAGTATAACGGATTGAAGATCTGCCGGCGAAAAGCCGCCCCCATCAGCGAGGATACTGGCATCGCCGAGATAAGGGACCTGGTGCTCGCGGGCAAGTTTCAGGACTCACCTCGGAGGGGGATAGTGGAAGAGATGAACCTGCTCGAGGATTATGTCCAGCATTCCCTGCGGTTCATTGACGTCAACTCGATAAAACCGCTTAAAGTGGTGGTGGACGCGGGCAATGGAATGGCTGGGATGCTCGTCCCCGCCATGTTCAAATATCTCCCGGTGAAAACCATCCCCTACTGTTTCGAACTGGACGGGAGCTTCCCTCACCATCAGCCCAGCCCCATCGAGCCAGAAAATATCCGTCTGCTGCAAGATTGGGTGCTGGAAAACCAGGCGGACCTGGGTATGGCCTTCGACGGGGACGCGGATCGGGTGTTTTTCGTGGACAACTTGGGAAACCCCATAAGCGGATCAACCATCACCGCCTTAGTAGCTAAGAGAATTCTTCAGACCCATCCCGGCGAAAAGATCATCTACAACTGCATCAATAGCTGGATAGTGCCGGAGACCATTCGCGCCAACGGGGGCATCCCCTTAAGAGAAAGGGTGGGTCACTCCTTCATCAAGCAGACCATGGCGGAGGAGGGAGCCATCTTCGCTGGCGAGCACTCCGGCCACTACTACTTCAGGGACAATTTCCGGGCGGACTCCGGGCTGATCGCCGCCCTAATCGTGCTGGAGATTATCAGCCTTGAAGACAAACCCCTATCCGAGATCATCAAACCTTTCCAGAAATACTTCAACAGCGGGGAGATCAACAGCGAGGTCGCGGACATCCCGAGGAAACTGGAAGAGATAGCGGAACGTTACTCCGAAGGGAAAGTGGATCGCCTCGACGGCATCACCGTGGAATTTCCGGACTGGTGGTTCAACGTGCGACCATCTAACACCGAACCCCTACTCCGCCTCAACCTAGAGGCAAAATCTAAGGAGCTTATGGAAGAAAAGACCAGAGAGGTGTTGTCGATAATCCGCGGTGAAAATCGATGAACTCCATTAAATCACAAACGAGAAATCTGCCATGCCCAATATAAAGTTGATTATCGAATACGATGGGGGAGGATATTTCGGCTTCCAGAAACAGCCCAACCTACCTACCATCCAGGGAGAGTTGGAGAGAGTCTTAAACGATCTGGTTTTTTTGGAATCCCCAATCTACTGCGCTGGGCGCACCGATGCGGGAGTGCACGCGCGTGGACAGGTGGTAAATTTCAAAGCCTCCACGCGCGTCCCCATAAACAGGCTCCCAGCGGCGCTGAACGCCCGCCTTCCCTCCGACATCGTGGTTAAACACGTTGAGGTGGTTCCCGAGGATTTTCACGCGAGGAAAAGCGCCTTGAAGCGGGAATATGGTTATTATATCCATAACGCTTCCTATCCCCCAGCCATAGGGAGACAATACTGCTATCACTACCCCCTCAAGCTAGACACCGAAGCCATCAACCAGAGTATGAGATTGATCATAGGGACTCACGATTTCTCCTCATTCTGCCGCACGGAAGAGGGTAAATCTTATCTTCGAGAAGTCTATGAGGCGTACTGCCGGGCCCTGGACGACCATCAGGTGGTAATCAGAGTGGTGGCCAACGCCTTCGCCTACATGATGATGAGGATGCTTTGCGGAAGCCTTCTTGAGGTGGGCAGAGGTAGGTGGTCGGTACCTTATTTCCAGGAGGTTCTTCAGGCTAAGGACAACTCTCTATCCGCCGCAGCCTTGCCACCCGAGGGGCTGGTCCTGGAAAAGGTCTATTACTGAAAACAAAAAATAGCCTTCAGGAAACGGAAACTAATACTTGAAAACCATTGCGCTGGAAGACACCGGAAGCCAAGCGAGTCATCTATCTTAAAAAACCTCGCAATAATCTGGCATAAAAGTCCCAGATTGATTTTTTTTCAAAATGAAAATATATAAACGTCAGGCAACGCGAGGCAATAATCCTTTCTTGGATGGGCGACTACACAAACTCGATAATGGCCATGGGGGCCGCGTCTCCCAGCCTGGGACCTAACTTGATTATTCGGGTATAACCCCCTTGACGATCCTCATAGCGGGGACCTATATCTGTAAACAGCTTGTGCACCACCGCTCGGTCCTGAATAATCGCCAATGCCTGCCTGCGTGAGTGCAAGCCTCCCTCCTTAGCCAAAGTCACCAGCTTCTCGGCCAATGGCTGCATCTCTTTGGCTTTAGCCTGAGTTGTTTTTATCTTTTCATGCTCTATAAGCGCTTTGGCCAGATTGGCGAGAATGGCTTTCTGGTGAGCAGAGCCACCTCCCAGCCTTCTTCCCTTCTTCGGCGCTGGCATCATCAATCACTCTCTCCTAGGATGTTCGCTTCTTCCCTCGACTAGACTCATTCGCTTTTCTTCAATTCCAGCCCTATCTCGGCGAGTTTCGCGTTAACCTGCTCGATAGACCTGGAGCCAAAATTCCTCATACTCAACAGATCTTCCTCGGATCTCTCGATCAACTGCCCCACGGTTCGGATACCCTCCCGGTGCAGGCAATTCAAAGCTCTCACCGGCAACTCCAGTTCATCGATGGACATCTCCAGCACGGCGGACATAGGCCCCGCTTCCACCTCGGCGAAGGGCTTCACCTCCAGCTCCGTGGAGAGGGAGGAGAAGAGGGCTATATGTTCAATCAGCACTTTCGCCGCCATGGTGAGGGCGTCATCCGGTTTGATGCTGCCATTGGTGTGCACATCCAGCGTGAGCCGATCATAGTCGGTTCGCTGCCCCACCCTGCAGTTGGTCACCTTAAAAGCTACCCTGGTTATAGGTGAAAACATGGCGTCCAATGGGATGGTGCCTCCCACCTCCCTCTCTCGAGGGCTCCTCTCCACCGGGACGTATCCCCTCCCTTTCTCCGCGACCATCTCCATCTTCAGCACCCCATCCTTGTTGAGGGTCGCCAGTTTCAATTCGGGATTCAATATCTCCACCTGGCTGGGAGCGATAATATCAGCGGCGGTGACCGTCTTGGCTCCCTTCTCGTCTAAGTACAGGGAAACTGGCCCGTTTTCGTGCATGCGAATAACCAGGCTCTTCAAGTTGAGAATGAGCTCGATGGTGTCCTCCTTCATCCCCGGTATAGTGGAGAATTCGTGTTTTACCTTGTCGATTTTTATCTGGGTAATAGCGGCTCCTGGGATGGAGGAGAGAAGGATTCTACGCATGGAGTTACCCATAGTATATCCCCAACCCCTCTCCAGGGGTTCCACCACGAATCTACCGAAGTTGTCTTCCAACTCTTCAACTATTATCTTTGGTTTCTGCATCTCAAGGACCAAGGACATTCCCTCCTATCATCCTGATAATTTAATGTTCGTTATTATTTCGAGTAAAGCTCCACGATCAAGGACTCCTTAACCGGTATATCTATCTCTTCCCGCTTGGGCATGGCTACCACTTCGATCCTGCGCTTATCCAGGTCTACCTTCAACCAAGAGGGGAAATTCCTCCCCTCGGCGAGTTTGACCGCGTTCATCACCCTTGCCGAATCCCTGCTCTTGGGCGACACCTCCACCACATCTCCTTCCTTGAGACGCGCGGAGGGGATATTCAGCTTCCTGCCATTCAGTAAAATATGACCGTGCCTGACCATCTGCCTGGCATCGTTACGTGAGGTGGCGAGCCCACCCCGATATAAAACATTGTCCACCCGAGTCTCCAGGATGCGAAGGAGGTTCTCTCCCGTGATTCCCTTCTGCCTAGCGGCGATTTTATAATAATTTCTGAACTGTCTCTCCAGGACTCCGTATGTCCTTTTAGCTTTTTGTTTCTCCCTCAACTGCAGTAAGTACTCGGTCTCCTTGACCCGCCCCCGGCCATGCTCCCCAGAGGGGTAAGGCCTTCTCTCCATGGCGCATTTATCCGTCTCGCACCTCTCCCCTTTGAGAAAGAGCTTCACTCGCTCACGACGGCACTTTTTACAGGAAGGTTGGGTGTCTCTCGCCATTGTCTCACACCTCTATACCCTTCTACGCTTCGGCGGGCGACAACCATTATGGGGCTGGGGAGTGACGTCGGTGATGCTCACCACCTCCAGGCCATTGGCCTGAAGGGTTCTTATCGCCGTCTCTCTTCCAGAACCAGGTCCTTTCACAAAAACGTCCACCTTCTTCATCCCATGTTCCTGAGCTTTTTTGGCCGCGTTCTCCGCCGCCACCTGAGCGGCGAAGGGAGTGCTTTTACGCGAACCCTTGAAACCCACGGTTCCCGCACTAGCCCAGACAATGGTGTTACCCTGTTTGTCGGTGATGGTGATAATGGTGTTGTTGAAGGTGGACTTGATATGAGCCTCGCCATGTAGAACATTTTTCTTTTCTCTTTTTCTAACCCTGGTTCTTCCTCTCGGTCTTGCCAAAGCCACTCCTCCTGTGTTTTTTATCGCTTACATGCTTTTAATATTTACATAAAGTCAAAATCATTTCTTCTTCCTCTTCACGCCCACTGTCTTCCTGGGTCCTTTACGGGTACGCGCGTTTGTATGGGTACGCTGCCCCCTAACCGGAAGACCCATGCGATGACGCAAACCCTGATAGCAACCGATCTCCATCTTTCTCTTGATGTTCTGCGCCACCTCCCTGCGCAGGTCACCTTCCACTTTGAGGTTCTGATCGATATACTGCCTTAAGCGCACCACTTCCTCATCGGTCAGATCCCGCGCCCTGGTGTCTGGATTAATCTGGCACGCCTGCAACGCCTGCTTCGCCCTAGTCCTGCCAATCCCATATATGTAGGTCAGGGCTACCTCCATCCTCTTGTCCCTGGGAAGATCTACTCCCGCGATTCTAGCCAAGTTCGCCTACCTCCCTTTTCCTCAGCCTTGCCTCTGTTTATGCCTGGGGTTCTGACAGATAACCAGCACCCGGCCGTGGCGTCTAATCACTTTGCATTTCTCACACATCTTCTTAACCGATGGCCTTACCTTCACCGCTATCACCTATCCTCGACCTTTGAGTTAACGACTTCGTCATATGCGTTACTTGTAGCGATAGACGATCCTTCCTCGAGTGAGATCGTAGGGGGACATTTCGATTACCACGCGATCCCCTGGAAGGATCTTGATATAATGCATGCGCATCTTTCCGGAGATATGCGCTAGCACTTTATGCCCATTGTCCAGCTCGACCTTGAACATGGCGTTGGGCAATGGTTCTAAAACGGTTCCCTCAATCTCTAATAAATTCTCCTTTTTTATCAAATTCACAAATTCCTGTAAGCGCAAATACCTTTCAAATCTAAATATAACACCAGAATTTAAATACTATCAAAATTTATTCCTCAAGTCTATACTTATTTATGTTCATGGCATTGTCAGGATCAGAGGGTCCTCATCGGAGACCGCCACGGTATGCTCGAAATGGGCGGAAAGTTTGCGGTCCTTGGTCCTTACCGTCCATCCGTCTTCGCCCACTTCCACCTCATAAGTCCCTTGATTTACCATGGGCTCCAGCGCGAAGACCATCCCTTTCTCCAAACGCGGCCCCCTCCCGGGAGGACCGTAATTGGGTATCTGTGGTTCCTCATGCATATTCCTGCCGATGCCATGACCCACGAACTGAATCACCACGGAAAAACCATCGTCCTCCACAACCGTCTGGATAGCGTGAGAAACGTCGCCAAGGAAATTGCCTTTCCTGCAGCGATCGATGCCAGCATAGAGGGCGCGCTCGGTAGTGTGGATAAGCCTAAGGGTCTCCGGCGGAATATTATCCCCCACGGTGAAAGTCTTAGCCGCATCCGCTTGGTAGCCACCTAGAATAACCCCCACATCTATCCCGATGATATCCCCTTCCCGTAGCTTGGTTGAATCGGGTATACCGTGGACCACCACCTCGTTGATGGAGGTGCAGATAGACTTGGGGAACCCCTGGTAACCCAAGAAAGAGGGTTTGCCACCTTTGCTGCGAATATAATCGTCGGCTATCCTATCCAGATAATCGGTCCTTACCCCCGCCCTTATATTTTTCTCCAGCAAATCGAGGGTACCCGCCACTATCTTTCCCGCCTTCCTCATCTTCTTGATCTCTTTGTCCGATTTGATAATTATCACTAAAACCTCACCACATCGAGTATATCGAGCACTTTAACTGAGCATAGGGATTTTCAGCCCAGCACCCTCCTTATGGAAGCCATTACCTCTTCCATAGGCCGGTCTCCATCTATATCCACCAGGAGTCCTCTTTCTTGGTAGTACTGAATCAGGGGTTCGGTCTTCTCCCTATACTCTTCCAAGCGACGTCTCACCGCTTCTTCTTTATCGTCATCCCTCTGATAGAGCTCCCCACCACAGGAATCACACCGTCCCTCGACCTCCGGTGGATCGAATTCCACGTGATAGTTGCGGTCACAACGAGAGCAGGTGCGCCTTCCCGATATTCTCCTCACCAGAACCTCATCGGGAACGCTGAAATTCAACACATGATCCAAGGCCAAACCCCTTGCCGCCAACACATCCCCCAGAGCATCCGCTTGAGCGATAGTCCGGGGAAAGCCATCTAGGATAAAACCTCCATCGCAATCCTCTCGGGAGAGGCGATCCGCAACAATATCGATAACCACTTGATCCGGCACCAGCAATCCTTTGTCCATGTACTCCTTAGCCTTGACTCCCAGCTCGGTTCCTTGCTTGAGGTTCTCCCTGAAAATATCCCCCGTGGAGATATGGGGTATGGAATATAACTCGCTCAGCCTCACCGCCTGAGTCCCTTTACCCGCTCCGGGCGGCCCCAACAGGATTATATTCATGGTTACTCCTCCTCGCTGGACAAACGAAGCTCCTTCTTAAGTCCCTCCCTGCATCTCCTTTACGGTCCCAGTACAGGTCAACCTCCATTCGCCGCTTTCCCATCCTCAACCCAGAACATCAGAAAGGTTGGCCTTTCTGGCGCCAACCCTCCGTGCTCACCATAACTTACTTGAGGAATCCCTCATAATGGCGCATCTGCAACTGCGACTCAATCTGCTTCATAGTTTCTAAAGCTACGCCCACCACGATCATAACCGAAGCCCCACCGAAGGGTATCTCCCTGGTCCCAAAGAAATAGAAGAGTATGGTGGGGAGCAAGGCGATCACCGCCAAGCTCATGGAGCCTGGCATGTTTATCCGGTTGAGCACCTTGGAAATATAGGTGGCGGTGGGCACCCCTGGTCTTATCCCGGGAACGAAAGCACCATATTTCTTGAGATGCTCCGCCTGGGTGAATGGGTCAAAAACTATATAAGTGTAAAAATAAGCGAAAAAGATAATAAAGACGGTGTAAATAATGAAATAGGGATAACCGTTGGAGAGCCACTGGGCGAAACCGGAGAGCCCGGGAATCCATTGGGAGAGCATGGCGGGAAAGTATATCACCGAGGAGGCGAAGATAATGGGAATTACCCCTGAGGTGTTGATCTTTAAGGGGATATATGTGGATCCGCCCATGGTCATCCTTCTCCCCCTCACTTGCTTAGCGTACTGAACAGGAATGCGTCTCTCCCCCTGATCAAGATAGATCACCCCTACCACCACCGCTAGAGCGATGGCTGCGATCACTGGAATGATGATATTGCCGTACTTGGAAGTAGCGGTGTTGAAGAGAATTTTTCCTTCGTGAGGCATACGGCTGATAATGGCGGTGAAGATTAGCAAGGACATACCGTTTCCAATACCCCGCTCGGTTATGAGCTCCCCGAACCACATGAGTAGAGCCATCCCCGCCACCAGGGTTATCACTATGGTTATGCCCTTCAACCAAGTAAATTCTATCACTAGTCCCTCGATATCCCTGGTGGGTCGGGACAGGGACCAGACCAAGCCTATGGACTGCATAAGCGCCAGGCCTAGGGTGGTATAACGGGTTACTTGGGTTATCTTCCGGCGGCCCGCTTCCCCTTCCTCCTGCCATTCCTTCAATTTGGGAATCACTGCCACCAGAAGCTCCATAATGATAGCCGCGGTGATATAGGGCATTATTCCCAACCCGAAGATAGCCAGCCGCCCCAGGGCTCCTCCGGAGAAGAGATCCAGAAATCGGAGGATACCTCCAGGCTTGGCAACCTGTTCCTTGAGAACATTGAGGTTAACCCCGGGGGCTGGAATGGCGCAACCCAACCGGTAAAAGAGTAAGATCAGCCCAGTGAAGGCTATTTTCTTACGCAGGTCGGGAATGGCGAAGATGTTTCTGAAGGCTTTGAGCAAGCTAAACCTCCTCCACGCTGCCCCCACTGGCCTGGATTTTGGCAACCGCCGTCCGGGTAAAGGCATGAGCCTTCACCCTGACATTCCGATGCAATTCCCCGTTCCCTAGGATTTTAACCAGTCCATCCGCTTTCCTGATCAGGCCACGCTCCTTCAAGACCTCCGGGTTTACCTCGTCGCCATCGGAGAATATATTAAGCCTCTCCACGTTCACCAACTGGTATTCCTTTTTGTTCCTGGGCTTGAAACCCTTGAGTTTGGGAACCCTGCGCTGCAGGGGCATCTGCCCGCCCTCAAAGCCGGCTCTGATCTTTCCCCTGGCTTTTTCTCCCTTCATCCCTCGACCGGAGGTCTTTCCGTGTCCGGACGAACGACCCCTTCCCACCCGTTTTCTCTTGCGTATGGAACCTGGATCAGGTTTCAGATCATGAAGTTTGAACACCATCACTATCACCGTTAATTTTTCCGGGGCTCCTCCCCGCCTTCTTTTCCAGCCTTGGAAGCCTTAGCCTTTCTCTTCGGCTCCTCCACTTTCTCCACGCTCACCAGGTGGCTTACTTTGGCTAGCATACCCCTGATCTCAGGCCTGTCCTCCTTAATCACGGTGTGATTGATCCGCTTGAGGCCCAGCGCCCGGAGCGTGGCTCTCTGCTTGGGAGGCCTTCCTATTCCACTTTTAATTTGTTTTACACGCAAAGTCGCCATCGACTACTCCTTGAGATGCTCTATGCTCACCCCGCGCAGCCGCGCCACTTCATCCCTTCGCTTCAGCGATTTCAAC
Source organism: Candidatus Geothermincola primus (assembly GCA_015711725.1). GTDB lineage: Bacteria > Actinomycetota > Geothermincolia > Geothermincolales > Geothermincolaceae > Geothermincola > Geothermincola primus. The sequence goes on from JACVIX010000016.1 coordinate 27,590, forward strand.
CCCGCAACCGTGGCTTTCACCACGTTGATGGGGTTGCGGGAGCCATAGGATTTGGTAAGAATGTCCTGGATGCCGGCGAGTTCCACTACCGCGCGAACCGGTCCTCCGGCAATCACCCCGGTGCCCTCCAGAGCGGGTTTTAACAGCACTCGTGACGCTTCATATTTCCCCTCCACTTGGTGGGGAATGGTGGTACCCTGGATAGGCACCTTGAAGAGCGAGTTCCTTGCCTTCTCCGCGCCCTTCTGAATAGCCACCGGCACCTCCCTGGCCTTTCCATAACCAAAGCCCACCACTCCGGCTCCGTCACCCACCACCACCAAAGCGGTGAAACCGAACCTGCGGCCTCCTTTGACTACCTTCGCCACTCTGTTTATGTGCACCACTCGTTCCTCCAGCTCTAAGCCGGAAGGATCGATCTTGGCCATAATCACCTCCAATATTTCATAAGCGCCGTCAGAACTTCAAACCGCCCTCGCGGGCACCCTCCGCCAGCTCCTTCACCCTTCCATGATAAAGGTTGCCTCCTCGGTCGAAGACCACCCATTCTATTCCCTTATCCTGCGCCCGCGCGGCGATCAGCTTTCCTACCTCCCTGGCTACTCCCTTCTTATCCTTACCTTCGAGGTCCAAACCTTTCTCTAGGCTGGAAGCCGCCGCCAGGGTATGCCCTCGAGTGTCATCGATTATTTGGGCGTAGATATGGGCGTTGCTACGGAAGACGGATAGGCGAGGCCTTTCCACCGTCCCGCTGATCTTCTTCCTCACCCTCTTTTTGCGTCTCTCCTTTAACCTTGTCCTATAACTAGTAGGTGACATATCCAATCAACTCCGCCATTGCTTATCCCGTGCTCTTCCCTGCTTTCCTGCGGATATATTCGCCCGCATATCTGACTCCCTTGCCTTTGTAAGGGTCCGGTTTTCTTAAGGAACGAATATTGGCGGCCACCTGCCCCACTTTCTGTTTATCGATACCGTGAATCCTGATGCGAGTGGGGGTAACCAATTCGAAGCGTATTCCCTCCGGCGGTTTAATTATTACAGGATGTGAAAAACCCAGGTTCATCTCCAGGTTCTCCCCCTGGAGATTGGCCCGGTATCCCACTCCGTGAATCTCCAAGTTCTTGACGAAACCCTGGCTTACCCCCTCCACCATATTGGCGATGAGGGATCTGGTAAGACCGTGCAGGGATCGATGCTCCCTGGAATCGGAGGGACGCCTTACCAAAACCACACCGTTCTCCTCGTCCTTCTCCACTATCATCTCGCGATGTATCTCACGGGAGAGGGTTCCCTTGGGCCCCGAGACAGTTATCCGGCTTCCCTCTATATCCACTGCACATCCTTCAGGTATCCGGATGGGCATCTTTCCAATTCTGGACATAACTTCCTCCAAAAATTAAACACAGAATCTGCGAACGTTACCAAACGAAGGCGATCACTTCGCCTCCCAGATTGAGTCTGCGCGCCTCTTTATCTGTAAGCAAGCCTTTGGAAGTGGAGATAATGGCGATTCCCATGCCTCCTAGCACCCGCGGCAGATCGGAATTCTTCGAGTAAATTCTCGATCCCGGCTTGCTTATCCTTTTCAAGCCATTCAGAATATGCTCCCTATTCGGTCCGTATTTTAGAAATATCCTCAGGCGATTGAAGGATCTACCCTTCACCACCTCGTAACCCCTGATATATCCCTCATTCTCTAGGATCCTGGCTATCTGTTCTTTGAGGCGGGAATAGGGCATCTCCACCTCCTCATGATATGCCGAATTGGCGTTCCTTATCCGGGTCAGCATATCGGCGATGGGATCCGTCATAGTCATAGAGCTCAACCTCCTACCAGCTCGCCTTTTTCACCCCAGGAATTTCTCCTTTGTGGACGAGCTCCCGAAGACATATTCTGCATAGTTCGAAATCCCGGAAGTACCCCCTGGGCCTCCCGCACCGCTTACAGCGATTGTATTTCCTGGTTCTGAACTTGGGTTCCCTCTTCTGTTTTGCCACCATCGATTTCTTCGCCATATCTTTACTACCTCTCCTTGAATGGCATGCCAAACTTCTTCAGGAGCGCCAGCCCCTCCTCGTCCGTCTTCGCCGTGGTAACAATATTGATGTCCATCCCCCGCACCTTATCGATTTTGTCGTAGTCAATTTCGGGGAAGACCAGCTGTTCATCCAACCCCAGGCTGTAATTTCCTCTCCCGTCGAATGATCTGGGATTTAATCCCCGAAAATCCCTTACCCTGGGTATAGCCAGAGACATCAGGCGATCGAAAAACTCGTACATACGATCCCCTCGTAAGGTGACCTTGCACCCCACTGACATCCCAGTTCTCAGCTTGAAACCAGCTACGGATTTCTTTGCCCTGCAAAGTTTGGGCTTCTGACCGGTTATGACGGCCATGTCGGTCATGGCGGCATCGATAGCCTTGGGATCATGAGCCCCCTCCCCCACTCCCATGTTAACTACTATTTTTTCCAAGCGCGGAACCTCCATGGGATTTTTATAACCTAATTCCCTCATCAGTTCCGGCAATATCTCTTTTTTATATCTCTCTTTCAGTCTAGGCACCATCGCGCTTCCTCTTCCCCACGTACTTTCAATCTCCTATCATCAATCTATATCCGCCCCACATTTCCTGCATATTCTCTTCTTCCCGCCCATCTCATCCAGACGATAGGCCACCCGCACAACACGGTTGCACGACCCACAAACCAACCCCACATTGGAGACATGAATCTTAGCTTCCTTGGAGATAATTCCACCCTGGGGGTTGTCCCTGGAGGGACGGGTGTGCCGCTTCACCATATTGATGCCTTCCACGATCACCCGCTCCTCCTTGGGAAAAGTCTTCAGCACTCGGCCTTGCTCTCCCCTGTTCTTTCCGGTGAGGACCTCAACCTTATCTCCTTTTTTTATCTTCAATCTTCCCATTTCTCTTATCCCTCAAGACCTGTCAAAGCACCTCTGGCGCCAGAGATACTATCTTCATAAACTTCTTCTCTCTCAACTCCCTCGCCACTGGTCCGAATATTCTAGTCCCTCGGGGGTTCATCTGCTCGTTTATCAATACCGCCGCGTTCTCGTCGAACTTTATATAAGAACCATCCGGCCTGCGCTTCTCCTTTTTGGTGCGCACCACCACCGCCCTGACTATCTCCCCCTTCTTCACCCCTCCCCCAGGAATGGCTTCCTTGACGGTTCCCACCACTATATCGCCCACATAGGCATAGCGCCTTCTGGAACCTCCCAATATACGGATGCAAAGTATCTCTTTTGCTCCAGTGTTGTCCGCTATCTTTATCCTCGATTCCACCTGTACCATGGGCCTTCCTCCAGAACAATATAGGCTCTTTCTTTACTTCGCCTTCTCCAGGATCTCAACCAGCCTCCACCTCTTGGTCCTGGAAATGGGACGGGTCTCCATGATCTTGACCACATCCCCCACCCCACAGCTATTTTCTTCATCATGAGCCTTATATTTCTTGGTTTTCTTCACTATCTTCTTATAGAGTGGGTGAGGCATGCGGGATTCCACCTCCACCACGATGGTCTTGTCCATCTTGTCGCTGATAACCTTGCCGGTCATCACTTTTCTGGTAGATTTTCTCTTTACCATCTTATGGCGTCCTTTCTCCGCTGCGACCTCACACCTTCTCGCTTTCCAGTTCCCTTTCCCGCAAGACGGTGAAAATCCTGGCAATATCTCGCTTTACCTCTCTGATGCGGCTTGTATTGTCCAGCTGACCGGTGGCTGACTGAAAGCGTAAGTTGAAAAGCTCCTCCTTGCTCTCCCGCAACTTGGCCTGGAGTTCCTCATCGGACAGATTTCTCAATTCTCTCGCTTTCACTCTACCTCACCACCCAGTGATTCTCTCTTCACGAATCTGCATTTCATGGGCAACTTGTTAGCAGCAAGACGCATCGCCTCTCGAGCTGTGGCCTCGGGAACCCCCGAAAGCTCGAACATCACCCTGCCTGGTTTCACCACCGCCACCCATTTATCGGGTGCCCCTTTTCCACTTCCCATCCTGGTTTCCGCAGGTTTCTTGCTCACTGGCTTGCTGGGAAAGATATTTATCCACACCTTTCCCCCTCGCCTGATATGGCGGGTTATGGCGATTCTTGCCGACTCTATCTGGCGATTGGTCACCCAACTGGGTTCCAGCGCCTGAAGGCCATAATCCCCGAAGTTCACCCGGGTCCCTCCTTTGGACATGCCCTTAAGACGGCCCCGGTGAACCCTACGGTGTTTTACCTTTCTCGGCATCAACATCCGCCGCTAAACCTCCTCTTCGCTCTCCTCATCAGTTTCTTCGGAAACATCCCCAGCTTGAGCTTCCACGAAGGCATCTTCAGCCGTCGGTTCCCCTTCCTCCTCCGTCTCCATCTCTTCTTTAGGCGACTCCTCCGATGCTACCACCGCCTGAACGCTCTCGGGGCTTACTTCCATCTCGGCCCTTTCTTCCCGCCATCGGGTAGGCTCTTGAGTATCCCCTTTATAAATCCACACTTTAACCCCGATCACCCCGAAGGTAGTTCGAGAGACGCAAAATCCATAGTCTATATCCGCCCTGAGGGTCTGCAGGGGCACTCTTCCCTCGCGATACCATTCCGTCCTAGCCATCTCCGCTCCTCCAAGCCTGCCTGAGCATGAAACTTTGATGCCCTTCGCACCCGCCCTCATGGCGTTCTGAACCGCTTTCTTCATGGCTCGCCTGAATGATACTCTTCCTTCCAACTGCTCGGCGATATTCTGCGCCACCAGATAGGCGTCCAGCTCCGGCTGTTTAATCTCCTGAATGTTGACGTGCACCTGCTTTCCGGTGATCCCCTCCAGATCCGCCTTGATCCTATCCACCTCGGAACCCCTCCTGCCGATTACTATCCCAGGTCGAGCCGTCCAGACATCCACCCTTACCCGCTGAGGAGTCCTTTCTATCTCCACGCGCGAAACCGCCGCGTTCTTCATCCTTTCCTCAAGGTATTTGCGGATGGCCAAATCCTCTTGGAGCAAAGCGGCATAATCCTTGGCCGCGAACCAGTGCGATTTCCAGTCAAATTCCTCGCTTATACCCAACCTGAACCCGTAAGGATGTACTTTCTGTCCCACGATCTACTTCATCCTTTCCTGCTTTTCCGAGCTCGACCCATTCGCCTTCTCCGGCGGGCCTCCCCCGCTCTCTCGCTCACGCCTAGGATAATGGTGATATGACTGGTCCTCTTTCTTATGCGGGTGGCCCTTCCTCTAGCTCGGGGTCTCCATCTCTTTAAGGTGGGTCCCTCGTCCACAAAACATCGTTCCACAACCAAATTTTCAGCACGTAAATTGTTATTATTTTCCGCATTGGCGATAGCTGAATTGAGCACCTTGGATATCACCTGGGCGGCGCGATTAGGGGTAAAGGCCAATATCCGCTGTGCCTCCTCGATCTCTTTTCCCCTGATAAGGTTGATCACCTCTCTCGCCTTATATGGGGAAATGCGAGAAAATCTGGCCACCGCCCTAACCTGAATCTTATCTCCATTGTCTTCAGCTGGCATCTCTGCCTCACCCACCGATTCTCTCAAACGTTTTTATTTCAGACGCGTGGGCCGCTCATGCGCGTGCCCGTGTTTGGTACGTCTCCTGGTTGGAGCGAACTCCCCCAGTTTATGACCTACCATATTCTCCGTTATATAGACCGGAACATGCCTCTTCCCATCATGCACGGCGATAGTGTGTCCGACCATCTCCGGGAATATAGTGGAACGGCGGGACCAGGTCTTGATGACCCTCTTCTCATTCCGGCTGTTCAGATCCTCTATTTTTTTCAGCAGTTTCTCATCCGCATAGGGACCCTTCTTTAAAGACCTTCCCAAAACTTACCTCCCGGTCATCCATCTCAAGTCTTTCTCCGCCTCACTATATATTTGTTGCTGGGCTTGTTCTTCTTCCTGGTTCTATAGCCCAAAGTGGGCTTGCCCCACGGTGTCACCGGATGTCTTCCCGCGGAGGATTTTCCCTCACCTCCACCGTGAGGATGATCCACAGGATTCATTACCGTTCCCCGAACCGTGGGCCTTCTACCTTTATGACGGCCTCTTCCTGCCTTTCCTTCGTCGATCAGCTCGTGCTCCACGTTGCCCAGTTGTCCAATGGTGGCGCGACAGGCCAGATTCACCAACCTCACCTCGCTAGATGGGAGCTTGATGTGCGCGAACCCGCCCTCCTTAGCCATTAATTGAGCGGCGGTCCCCGCGCTGCGCACCATCTTTCCTCCCGCCCCCGGCTTCAGCTCGATATTGTGAATCATGGTACCCACCGGGATATTGGCCAGGGGAAGGGCGTTTCCCGGCTTGATATCCACGTCTGGCCCGGACATCACCGTCTCCCCTACCTTTAGTTTGAGTGGCGCCAAGATATATCGCTTCTCCCCGTCCATGTAATGGAGAAGCGCGATGCGGGCGGAACGGTTAGGATCGTACTCTATAGCCGCTACTTTCGCCGGTATACCATCCTTACTCCGCTTGAAATCTATTATTCGGTACTTTCTTTTGGCTCTGCCCCCCTTATGTCGGATGGAGATGCGACCCTGATTGTTCCTCCCCGCTTTATAATTGATGGGGGCGAGGAGCGATTTCTCCGGTTCCTTCTTGGTTATCTCGGAAAAATCGGAGACCGAGGCGAATCTCCTCCCCGGGGAGGTCGGTTTATATTTTTTGATACCCATGTTCACTCCAGTCCATGAACTTTTCCGCCTATCTATCTATTGGCCCCTAATGGCCCCTCGAAGAACTCGATGTTGTAACCTTCCGCCAAGGTGACCACGGCCTTCTTCCTGGCGGCGGTCTTTCCCCTGCTCCAACCCTGTCGTTTCGGTTTAGGCGGCACCTTGATGGTGTTTACGGCAGTCACTTTCACGTTAAAGATCGCCTCCACCGCCTGCCTTATCTCCGTCTTCCTGGCCCGGGGATCCACCACGAAGGTATACTTGTTGTTATCCAGAAGGTTATAGCTCTTTTCGGATATCACCGGCCTGATGATGATATCATGCGGATCCTTCATCTTCGCTTCCTCCTTGTAACCGTTCCAAAGCCCTCCGGGTGAAAACCAGCCACTCGTTGGCCAGAACGTCATAGGTATTGAGCTCGTCAACGGTGATGGCCATTATATGGGGAAGGTTCCGCACCGATAGCAAAATATTCACATCTTCCTCGGGAAGAATCAGGAGCACATATTCCTTCAAGCCCAGAGCGTCGAATACCCGCGAGGCTTCTTTGGTTTTGGGTTCCTCCATCTCAAAATCCTCGATCACCTTTACCCTGCCCTCCTCGGCCCGCAGGGTCAATGCTGACCTCAAGGCAAGTTTTCTTACTTTCTTGTTTACCTTAATCTTGTAGTCCCGAGGTTTCGGCCCAAAAACCGTTCCCCCTCCTCTCCAGATAGGGGAACGTATGCTGCCCGCCCGGGCGCGACCCGTGCCCTTTTGACGCCAGGGCTTGGCCCCGCCACCGCTAACCTCGCTGCGGGTCTTGGTGGAAGCGGTGCCTTTTCTAGCCGCCGCCAGCTGCCTCCTCACCACCAGATGCATGGCGCCCACGTTGACCTCGCTGGCGAAGTAGTAATCGTCAAGAGTGGCCTCTCCCACTTCCTTACCATCGATATCTATAACGTTTACACTCCTCATCTTCCACCTGTTTCCTTTAAGCTATCCTCCTCCAAGTCACCCGCCAAGAATCACATCTCGACGACGCCGGTCTTCTTCTTTTGCTTGCCATGGCTCTTGTATGACTCCCGGATGTAAAGGATGCCTCCTTTGGGCCCCGGCACACTACCTTTTACAAGCAGTAAATTTCTCTCAGGCTTAACGTCCACTATCTCCAGGTTCAGCGCGGTCACGCTCTCATGGCCCATGCGCCCAGGCATTCTCTTTCCCTTAAAAACCCGGGAGGGAGTGGCGCAAGCTCCAATAGAACCCGGAGCCCGGTGAAAATGAGCCCCATGGGAGCCAGGTCCTCCTCCGAATCCATGCCTTTTCACCACGCCGGAAAAACCCTTCCCTTTGGAAATACCTCCAATATCGGCATGGTCTCCTTTCCGGAAGATATCAACCCTGATTTCCTGTCCCAGCTCGAAAGCTCCGGGATCATCCACCCTCACCTCGGAGAGATGGCGTAGAGGAGGTAGTCCTTTGCTCAGGAGATGTCCCCTTTCCGGTGAGTTTAACCGGTCTTCCCTTATCTCGCCGAAGCCCAGCTGGATGGCGTCGTATCCATCCTTTTCCCTGGTTTTGATCTGGGTTACCACACAGGGCCCCGCTTCTATCAGGGTGACGGGAATAGATCTGCCATCATCCAAGAATATTTGGGTCATTCCTATCTTTTTACCTATCAATTTCTTCATCTCTTCGCTCCTCGCGAGGAAATCAAGGCCTATTCTTGTAAACCTCTTCGCTCAAAGCTTAATCTCTATATCCACCCCCGCCGGCAGATCCAAGCGCATCAACGAATCCACGGTCTTGGGCGTGGGGTCCAGAATATCAATCAATCTCTTATGAATCTTCATCTCGAAATGCTCTCTCGAATCTTTGTTCACATGGGGCGACCTGATCACGCAGTATAGATGCCTATCGGTGGGGAGGGGAACCGGTCCCGATATACTCGCCCCCGTCCTCTTGGCCGTCTCCACTATTTTCTTCGCCGACTGGTCTATGATCTCATGATCGTAAGCCTTTAGCCTGATCCTTATCTTCTGTTTCGCCATTTAATCTTATCTCCTGACGGTTCTACCCAGGCGGATAGCCACCTGATTGTTTGATCACCTCTACTTGATGACCTTGATCACCCTTCCGGCTCCTACGGTGCGGCCCCCCTCGCGGATGGCGAAGCGCAGGCCCTCCTCCATGGCTATGGGGACCAGAAGCTCCACCTCCATCTCGGT
>JACVIX010000017.1 GCA_015711725.1 Candidatus Geothermincola primus
AAGGTAGCCACGCTGCCTAGGAAACATATCCACTTCCTTAAGGTGGGCGCCTTCTTGGGAATGGTTAATATGACCGCCAGCGATATCCAGGGCAAAAGCAAAGTAATCAAAGGTACTACGGAATTTACTCTGTCCATTTACACTCCTTCCACCTCAAGATTAAGATTATCCTCTCAACTCAAGACTCTCAATCATCGTATTATAAGAAACGTCGCCGCTTGCTGAAGAGATGGTATAATCAGGAACGAGATCACGCCAAAGACGAAGGTGGACAAAGAGAGAGTCCAGACGGGAATTAGGATCCTCAAGGGCGCCTCATCCACCTTTCTCGACCACTTCTCTTCATCCGGCGCTAAAAAGAAAATATAATATATAATCCTAAGGCAATAAACCGCCGCCAGAACACTTCCTACTAGGAATATCACCGCATAGAGATAATATCCTCCAGCTATACAACCCCATATAAGATACCATTTGCTGATAAACCCTGCGGTGGGAGGAATCCCTATTACGGAGAGGGCGGCGAGACTGAAGGCGAAAGAGGTCCAGGGCATCTGCCTCGCCGCTCCTTTCAAATCTTCAATCCTGCGGTAACCTTTCTTATAAATAAAGGCGCCCGCGCAAAGGAAGAAACAAGCTTTGGCCATCCCATGATCGAAGATATGAAATACCGACCCTGTCAGGGCTTTGTCATTCATCACGCTGATTCCCAAAAGAATGTAGCCTATATGACTGATGGTGGAATATGCTATCATCATTTTGAAATCTTTCTGGGTAATTGCTAGTATCCCTCCGAAAAGTACTCCCGCTGCGGAGATTATTCCTAAAACCTCCGACGTGCCGGAGAGGGTTGGGGAACTTGTGGTGAATACCGAGAACAATATTCTTAAGATGGCGTAAGCTCCCACCTCCACCACCAGGCCAGAGAGCATGGCGCTGATGGGTGAGGGGGCTATAGAGTGGGCATCGGGAAGCCACATATGAAGGGGAAAAAGCGCGGCTTTAACCCCAAAACCGATAAGAAAGATCACAATAGATGCGAATAACACTTCCCGATACCCCGAATCCGCAATCTTAGCGGAGAGGTCCGCCATGTTGAGGGTCCCGGTCACCGAATAAAGCAAAGTGATGGCCAGGAGCACCATGATGGATGAGGGGGCCCCCATCAGCAAGTACTTGAAAGCCGCCCTGACCGCTTCCCGATTCCCAGCGATAGCCACCAGTGCATAAGATGAAAGGGCGAGTATCTCCATGAAAACGAACATGTTGAAGATATCACCCGTGGCAACGAAACCCAGCATGGATGCGGTGAGCAGGAGGAAAAGACAGTAGAAGGAAGGTATCTTGTTTGCCTCCAGCTCTTTTAGTATGTACTTCTGGGAGAAGATGGCCACCAGCAAGCTGATTGCGCATATGGTGGCGAGAATGAATAGGCTTAAGAAGTCGATCCTAATCTCTATTCCGAAGGGAGGCTCCCAAGAACTCATATGATAGCTCAGGTATCCCTCCGGCTTTACACGGAAAAAAAGCAATCCGGTGAGCGTCGTGGAGGACAACAGTGCCACAACCACCGCTTTGGGGCAGTATTTCTCGTTCTTATACCCAATCGCAGGCATCAACACTGCCATCACCATGGGGATAGCGATGATGAATATGGGAAAGTGGCTGTAAGCCCCCACTATTCCTCTTCCTCCCTCATCAGCTTATCCACATCCAAAGTCCCGTACTGTTTATATAGCAGTATCACTAGAGCCAGGGCCACCGCAGTGGTGCTCACCGCTACCACGATCCCCGTAAGTATCAACGCCTGGGGTATGGGGTTGACCATCTGTCCGGCCTCTACGCCATTGACGTATATGGGAGGTTGTCCCTTAGAGAGATAACCCAGGGAGACCAGGAAAAAGAAGACGGAGGTTTCCATAATATTCAAACCGATGATTTTCTTGATGATATTCTTTTGTATTATCACCGAATAGAGGCCTACACAGAACAGTATCACCGCTCCTATATAATGGAAATTCTCCAGAAGCCTAGTACCCGACAACTCCACCCTCCTCTCTCAGCAGAGCAAAGAGTATGGAGATAAAAACCATGGCGCCCCCAACTCCGATTCCGATCTCCACTAGCAGGGTAAGCCAAGTTCTCACCGCGGGTTGTAAGCTGGTGGTCAATCGGGGAAGCGTATAAGTAAGAAAGTTCCCTCCCCCGATTATCCCGATCGCTCCCACGGAGAAGAAGGAGAGCAATGCCGCCCCTTCCAGAGGAAACCTCAACTTCTGGGGGATTCGTGACGTCGACTCCCATAGTCCAAAGATGGTAGTGAAGATGATCAGACTGGCCCCGATGATGGCGCCTCCTTGAAATCCCCCGCCCGGGGACACATCGCCATGCAGAATGGTGTAGAAAGAGAAGAGAAGGATCAAGGGAGCGAGGAAGATAATAGCTATACGCACGATCACGCTAGATGCTATCTCCGACAAATCGGTGTAGGCGTAATTTTTTCCTCTTCTCTCCCTCCCGATGATGGCGATCACCGCCGCTAGACCAGTGAAGATCACCGTTACCTCTCCCATGGTATCGTATCCCCTGTAATTGAGGATTACCCCGGTTATGACGTTCTCGGTTCCCGTCTCCTCTTCAGCGTTTTCCAGATAGCGAGGTATCACATTCTGGCGAGTGGGTACATCCTCCTCCCCCATGCCCGGCATATTTGACACCACATAAAGAAGTAGAATGGCTAGAGCCGCTATAAAAAGGAGGGAGAAAAATTTCTTCATCTCTCCTCCTTTCTTCTAGTCTTAAATATAGTGATCACGAAGAAGACGGTTGTTACTCCCGCCCCCACCGCCGCTTCGGTGAAAGCTAGGTCGGGAGCTTGCAGTCTCTGCCACATTAAGGCCATGATCATGCTATAGCAGGAGAAGATTATCACCGCCGCCAGAAGGTCACGTGCCAGAATGGCAGATACCGCGGTGGCGATCAGAAGGGCGATCAAAACGAGATTGATGACCCAGTCCAATTCCTCACTCCTCCCTCTCCAAACCTTTTTTCCAGATGGGGATACCCTTCACAAAGGCGGACCTACCGATGGCATGCCCGCAGGTGGCGCTGCTGACCAAAAGGAAAGCCACAATGAGAAGGAGTTTCAGGGTATCAAAGGAAAATCCACTATGCACCATCAATCCTATCAAAACAGAGCATCCGCCTAAGGTATCGCATTTGGTGGAGGGGTGCAATCGGGAGAATACATCGGGCAGTCGCAGCAGTCCGGTGGTTCCCAGGATGAAAAAGAACGTGCCCACCGCGCATAAGATTCCTGCGATTATATCCCTGGCCATCATCCCGCCTCCCTCCATCCCTCAGTTTCCAGGTATCTGGAGACCGCCACGGTCACCACGAAATTCAAAAGCGCATAGACCATGGCGATATCCAGAAAATGTACCTCACTAAAGATATAGGTGATCAGGACGATGGTTATCAGCGTCTTGGTTCCCACTATGTTGACTCCCAGTACCCGATCCTGGATGGTGGGTCCGCGAACGGCGCGATAAAGGCAGATAAAAGCGTTAAGGGCGATGATTATAGCCACCGCCAGCAGATAGTTATGCATCTTTTCTCACCCCGAACAGATAAGCCACCATGCGCTCCAGTTTCCCCTCATGTAAACCTTCCTCGTGATGTGCGGCCAGACAGTGGACATAGAGTTTGTCGTCCTCGATCTTGAGGGTCACCGTTCCAGGAGTTAAGGTAATGGAATTCGCGAACACCGTCTTGGGTAGGTCACCAGGTAAGTAAGTTCGATACTCGGTAATCCGGGGATCGATGGGCAACTTGGGGTTGATGATAATCTTAGCCACGTCGTAGTTGGCCTTGACTATCTCCCACCCTAGCCTTACAGCGAAGATGGGCAGACGAAGAATAACCCCCAAAGTTATCTGGGGATCTAGCACCCGTCCCAGTATAGCCGCAGAAACAGATGCGGTAAAGGCGGAGCAGATCGCTCCCAAAACGATGTTCACTGGAACCAAAGTAGAGGTAAGAACTATCCAGAAGAGAAAGAGGACCGCCGCAAGGATTATCTTTCGGTAAAAGATACTGCCTTCACTAGTGTGCATATCCTTCTCCTCTCAGAGTGGATAAATTGCTATGTATATATCCGTAAATATGTTCAGGGGCGTGAACCAGAGCGAAAATACGCAATTATTCTAGCATAGGAAGGGCTCGCTGTGAAGATAATTAAAAGATTGCAAAAGGGTGAACGTCTGGCAATGCGGACAGGAAAATTTTGTCCTTCGCCTCATGTCACATTTGACAATTTGAAAATTTTTTATATGCTCGTACACGATTTCCTAATTATCAAATGTGGACTCTCAATTTTCGTCTATCACAGTCATATTGGGCGTCTTTCAACGCGCATCTCTGGCCTATAAGAACAGCTATTTCGGTTCCTCGCTTTCCAGAAATAATCCCGTTTTCGCTCTGACTGTCCTAAGTTTAAATGACAACGTGGCTATATGACGCTTGCATCAACATAAAAGAAGGGGCGGATGTCCGCCCCTCATCAAACCTTCACGAAAAACTCAATCCTCTATGAGATCCTTCACTATATTTCCTGAAGGATCCTTGGTAAAGGAACGAACGAACTTGACGAACTTAGGGGTCTTGTAATAAGGGAGCTTCTCCTCGCAGTACTCCAGGATCTGCTCCTCGGTGAGGCTGGATCCCGGCTTCAGCTTGACATAAGCCTGTACTTCTTCCCCCAGATACTTGTTGGGCACTCCCACCACCGCCGCCTCAGAGATTAACGGATGGGAAGTGAGCACCTCTTCTACTTCCCGAGGATGGATATTGAAGCCCCCTCTTATGATAAGGTCTTTCTTCCTGCCCACCAAGAAGTAATAACCATCCTCGTCCACATAACCCATATCCCCAGTGTAGAGCCATCCATCTTTAAGGGTTTTTTGCGTCTCTTCCTCTTTATCATAATAACCCTTCATCACGCTCTTGCCCCTGACAAGAATCTCTCCCACCTCGCCCACGTCTACTTCTCGTCCCTCCTCATCAACCACTTTCATCTCCACGCCTTTTAAAGGTTTCCCGATGGAGCCTGCCTTGTAGACGCCACTTTGAGGCTGAATGGAAACTGCTGGACCGGCCTCAGAAAGACCGTATCCCTCGTAAATCTTGTACCCCAGCTCATTATTCCATCTCTCGATAACCTCTTTGGACAGGGGAGCTCCACCTGCCACCCAAAGTCTCACTGAGCTCAGATCATACTGATATATCAGAGGGTGATTAAGTATATAAACATACATGGTGGGTACGCCCAAGAATATGGTGGCTTTTTCCTGCTGTATGGATTTTAGTACCTCCCCGGGGATGAAGGATTCATGAAGAATTATCTTGCTCCCCGCCCGCACAGACGCGTTCATCACGCAAGTCTGGCCATAGGCAGCGAAGAAGGGCAGGACACCCATCACTATATCTTCCGAGCTCAAGGAGATTTCCTCTATCCAGATGGAGCAATTATGTTCGAGGTTTGCGTGGGTGAGCATGCAACCTCTGACCACTTTGGCAGAAGTGGGGGAGTAGATAAGCACCGCGATATCATCATCGCTCATCTCCACAGGCTGGAAATCTTCCGAGGACTCCTGTACAATTTTCTCGTAATTGATCACTCCCTCTAGTTCAGGACAGTCACTCACGATAATTCTGGCAATCTGGGAACAGGAGGAATCGCGCAGCTTTTTCACCATGTCATCGAACTCGAAATTGGTGATCAGCGTCTCCGTGCCACAATCGCAGACGATCTTTTCCACTTCCTCGGCGAGGCACATGTAACAGAGAGGCACTACCACCCCGCCAATGGAAAGTATGGCGTAATAGGATACCAAGAACTCTGGGCAATTCCTCATCAATATGGCTACCTTACTTCCTTTTCCCAAGCCCATATCCACTAATGCGTTGGCCAGCCGATTAGTCTGCTTTACTAACTCTTCATAGGTTACAGTCTGATGACCAAAAAAGAGAGCAGGGGCTCCGGGGTTTTTCTCCGCAGTGCTCTGCAACATCCGGGCTAAATTCATAACTCATCTCCCCCGTCAGTCTTTATACCGCCTGACATCCTTTGCCATATCGGATATCAACACCGTTTGTTATCTATTCTACCATTACTTTTTACTTCATTCAGTATAATCCTCGAACAATTTGAAAAAAAATGTAATTTGTTACATTGTCTCGCATCCGCCGCGTCGATCCCCGCAAGGGCTAATACGCGCTATCGCCAAGCTTATACCACGCTTATCTTCTTCATCTCTTTTCCCACAACCAACCTGACGGCGCTAACCTTGAATTCCGGAATCTTCGCCACCGGATCCAGAGCAGTGCCAGTGAGAGCGTTGGCGGGGGATTCCGCGAAATGGAAGGGAATGAAGAGCACGCCGGGAGGGACAAAATCGGTCACCCTAGCCTCCAACCTAATAGCCCCACGACGCGATTCCACCACTACCTCCTCGCCACCGCTCAAACCATATTGCTCGGCGTCCCGAGGGTTTATCCATACGCGATTGTGAGGAACCAATTGATTGAACGGTTCAATCCTGCGAGTCATGGTACCGGTGTGGTAGTGAGTGAGCAATCTTCCCGTGGTGAGCAAGAGGGGGAACTCATCGTCCACCTCCTCTGCGGGAGGCCGATAGGCAACCGCATGGAATAATCCTTTACCTCTTGTAAATTTTTCAGTATGTAAAATAGGTGTTCCAGGATGATCTTCCGAGGTACATGGCCACTGGATTCCCTTCTCCTCCAGCCTTTGGTAACTGATTCCCGCATAGCTGGGTGTAAGGGAAGCGATCTCCTTCATCACCGCGGAGGCCTCCACATCACCCATATCATAACCAAGCCTGCGGGATATCTCCGCAACAATCCAGGAATCCTCCCTAGCTTGACCCGGGGGCGAGACCGCCTTGCGTACCCGCTGTACCCGCCTCTCCGTGTTGGTGAAGGTGCCCTCTTTCTCCGCGAAGCAGGTAGCGGGCAAAACAACGTCCGCGTACTCCGCGGTCTCAGTGAGGTAGATATCCTGAACCACCAGAAACTCCAGTTTCTCCATGGCTTCCTTCACGTGCTGGATATCCGGATCGGAGAGAATAGGATTTTCCCCCATGATGTACATTGCCTTGATCTTTCCCTTATACGCCCCTTCCATCATCTCCATGAGGGTCAGCCCGGGAGCTCCCGGCAGGTAATCCACGCCCCAAGCTTTTTCGAACTTCTTTCTGACTTCAGGGTTATCCACTGGCTGATATCCAGGGAAGACGTTGGGCAGTCCACCCATGTCGCAGGCTCCCTGCACGTTGTTCTGGCCTCTTAACGGATTGACCCCGGTTCCTTCCCTTCCTATATTGCCAGTCAGCATGGCCAGGTTAGCCAGGGATAGTACGTTATCCACTCCGGTGACGTGCTGGGTTATACCCATGCTGTAGACTATGGCCGCGGACTTAGCAGAGGCATAAGCGCGGGCGGCCTCCCGGATGGTATCCGCGTCCACCCCGGTGATTTCCGATACCTTCTCCGGGGGGTAATCCTTGATCATCTCCTTGAATTCCTCGAAACCCTCGGTTCTCTCCTTGATGAACTCTTCATCCGCCAACTCTTCCTCAAGTATCACGTGCATCATCCCGTTGAGCAGAGCCACATCGGTACCAGGACGCTGCCTCATCCAGATAGACGCATAATAACAAAGTCGGATATGGCGGGGTTCCGCCAGGATTAAAGTACAGTTATTCTTCATCACCGCCCGCTTTATCCGGATGCCGGTGATGGGATGGTTCTCCGTGGTATTGGATCCGATAACCAGGATACAGTCTGCTTTCTCCAAATCATCGAAGGAATTGGTCATCGCCCCGCTTCCAAAACTTTTCGCCAGACCGGCGACGGTTGAGCTGTGTCATAAACGGGCGCAGTGATCGATATTGTTGGTCCCCACCGCCGCCCGGGCTAGTTTCTGCATCAGGTAGTTTTCCTCATTGGTACAACGAGCGGAAGTGAGAAATGCCACGCTGTCTGGGCCGGAGGTATCCACCGCCTTCCGAATGCTTCTCGCCACCAGATCCAGTGCTTCTTCCCAGCTGGCTTCCACCAGTTTCCCTTTTTTTCTGATAAGAGGGGAGGTGAGTCTATCCGGATGGTCGATAAAGCCGTAACCATATCTGCCCTTCACGCAGAGATTGCCCTCTCCTGGACCCACCATAACCGGAGAGGATACCTCCACCACCTTGCCCTCGCGCACATGCAGATCGATCTGGCAGCCGCACCCACAATAAGTGCAGGTGGTGCGAACCTTTTCCACCTGCCATATCCTCCCCTTCCCTTTGGAAGGGATGGAGGTAATGGCACCGGTGGGACAGGTGGAGACGCACTGCCCACAGAACTCGCAGGGAGTCTCCTGCAAGGGTTTCCCGTAGGGAGTCCCCGGGACCGCTTTGAAACCACGGTTGACGAAATCGTAAACCCCCACCCCCTGGACCTCCCGGCATATGCGGATACATCTTCCGCAGAGCACGCATTTGTTATAATCCCTCTCGATGAGGGGATTATCCGCCAAAATGTCGTAGACGTGGACTTCCCCTTCGAAGGGCGATTTCTTAACCCCGTATTCATAAGCTAGGTCCTGCAGCTTGCAGTTGCCGGCACGCTCGCAAGTCATACAGTCCACGGGATGATCCGAGAGAAGCAACTCTATGATGGTTTTACGAATCCTGTGCAGCTCATCAGTATTTGTCCTGATCACCATACCCTCGGTTACCCGGGTGTAACATGAGGGTAAAAGACCCCGAGCGCCCTCCACCTCCACCAGGCAGATGCGGCAGGAGCCGTAAGGTTCTAGTCTCTCCTCGTAGCAGAGGTTGGGAATCTCTATACCATGGTCCCTCGCCGCCTCCATGATGGTGCGATCGGCGGAAGTCACTATGTCCCTGCCATTGATATTTATCTTTATCTCTTCCATGATTCCCTCCTCTACTCCGCCCAGATCGATTCGGTGGGACAACGGCTAAGGCAAAGCTTGCAGCGAATACAGAGCTCCGGGTCGATCTTATGGGGCTCTTTCTTCTCCCCGCTTATCGCCCCGGTGGGGCACACTTTCAGGCAAGCCCCGCACCCGGTGCAGGTCTCCTCGTTGATAAACAGGGTGATCAAAGCGGGGCAGACTCCCGCGGTGCATTTATGACGGAGGATATGATCCTCGTACTCGTTTCTGAAATATTTGAGGGTGGTGAGCACCGGGTTGGGAGCGGTCCCCCCCAGGGCGCATAGGCTGGCGGCCTTGATATCCGCGGCCAGGGTCTGCAACTTCTCCATGTCCTCCGGCACTCCTTTGCCCTCACAGATACGCGTAAGTATCTCCAGCATACGTTTGGTGCCGATGCGGCAGGGTACGCACTTACCACAGGATTCCTCCTGGGTAAAAGAGAGGAAATAGCGGGCCAAATCCACCATGCAGGTGGAGGAATCCGCCACGATCATTCCTCCTGAGCCCATGATCGCCCCGGTAGCGGTGATGGCCTCGTAGTCCACTGGAGTGTCCAGAAGCTCGGCGGGAAGGCATCCACCCGAGGGCCCTCCCATCTGTACTGCTTTGAACTCCTTCCCCTCGCGTACCCCTCCCCCCACATCGAAGATAACCTGCCTCAGGGTATATCCCATGGGCACTTCCGCCAGCCCGCTGCGTCTCACCTTGCCGGCCAGGCAAAAGACCTTGGTGCCCTTGCTCTTCTCCGTACCGAGCTCAGCGTACTTATCCCCACCATGGGAGATAATCCAAGGTACAGCGGCCAGGGTCTCCACGTTATTGATGTTGGTGGGCTTTCTCCACAGCCCCTCGTTGGCTGGGAAAGGAGGCCTGGGATTGGGCATGCCCCGCCTGCCCTCGATGGAAGCCATCAGCGCGGTCTCCTCCCCGCAGACGAAGGCGCCCGCTCCCTTCTTTATTTTGATGTCGAAATCCCAATCGGTTCCGAAGATTCCCTTTCCTAGGTAGCCACGCTGATGTAGGTGATCGATGGCGATCTCTAGCCTCTTTAAGGCGAGGGGATATTCCGCTCGGCAATAGATGTAACCCTGCTTCGCCCCGATGGCATACCCAGCGATGATCATCCCCTCGATAACCGAATGGGGGTCACCTTCCAGAACGCTTCTATCCATAAAAGCCCCGGGGTCTCCCTCATCGGCGTTACAGACCAGGTATTTCTCCTCTCCTCTGGCTTTGCGGGCGAAACCCCATTTGGTTCCGGTGGGAAATCCAGCACCGCCCCTTCCTCTTAATCCGGATTTACTCACCTCGTCGATAACTTCTTCGGAGGTCATCTGGGTGAGGGCTTTTCGCGCAGCTTGGTATCCCCCGACGGCGATGTATTCGTCTATGCTCTCCGGGTTAATCCGCCCGCAGTTGCGCAACACTATCCGGTGCTGGTTGGCCAGGAAGTCTCCCTCCCCAAAGGAGGGATCATCGCTCTTCCTCACCACCCACTCTTCTATTACACGCCCATTTAAAATGTGTTCCTCCAATACTTGGAGAACCTTCTTAGCGTCCAGGTCTCCGTAGACCACGGAATAATCGCGCTCCCTGTCAGTCACCTCGATGATGGGCTCTTTGAAGCAGTAACCCATGCAGCCGGCGATATCTAGATCCACATCGTAGGAACCCTTTTCCACCGCCTCCTCCAAGGCGGTCTTTACCGCGTTGGCGCCCGCGGCGATTCCGCAAGTCCCATATCCAAGTACCAACTTGTACCTAGTCCTTTCCTCGCCCATCTCTACTCATCCTCTTCCTTGGGTTCCCCATAGTAACTCTTCAGAATCTTCTTGATGGCGGTGGGTTTGAGCTTGCCGTGGGTATCCTCTCCCACGATCATAATGGGGGAGAGTGAGCATGCCCCCACGCACATCACCGACTCCAGCGTGAATTTGCCATCTGGTGTGGTCTCCTTCTCCTTGATGCCTAATTGATTGCAGACCTCCTCGGTTATCAAGTCCGCTCCCGCCACATGGCAAGCCGTTCCATGGCATACTTTGATAAGGTATTCCCCTATAGGCTGCAGTCTGAATTGGGTGTAGAATGTGGCCACGCCATATATCTGGCTGAGCTGGTAACCTGCCTTCTTGGCCAGCATCCTCATAATCTTCTCATCCAGATAGCCGTAGGCCTCCTGGGTCTCCTGGAGCAGAGGTATCAGAGCTCCCTTCTCTTTTTCATATCTCTTAAGAATCTCTTCTAGCGGCCTCAAATCATCGACGCTTGCGAACCGATGCTTGTGGTTGCAGCCCTCTTCCATCTCCGCCTCCTTCCAAGAGCCAAGACAAACAGCCCCCAAATTACATTATCCTGTAAAAACCCATCAAAGCGGGTTGCCATTCGTGGTTCACAGTTCAAGATAAGAGTGACAGTAGAGGGTTTCTTCTATGAAGCACTTATAAGTCTTCCAAGCCTGCACAGAGATGGGATTGCTCTCGTCCACCTCGCCGCTGACCACCTTTTCGATTATCTGGTATTCCTCGTTGCGATTGGCCACTCCCATAAGCTTCTCGTCGTTGGGATCCACAATGGCCGCAGTCAGCCCTTTAGCCATTAGCACGCCCAATAGGACACGATTTATCAACTTAGCCAGCTCTTCATCGGGAACCCCATTAGAAACATTGGAGAGCCCCACTACCGTTCCTGGGGGCTCCGGGAACTCCGCGAAGATGCCCTGAAGCATGTCCATGGAGTCGATAAGAGCATGAACCTGATCCTGGGTTACGCTGATGGGAAGCACGATGGGGTCGATGAGGCATTTGCTTAAGGGAAGGCCGTACTCTTGCGCCGCCATGATTAAATTGTAAGCCACTTCCACCCGCTCATTGGCGTCCCGGGGCACGTTACCCTGGGCGTTGAGGGTGAGCAACACCGCCCAGGCGTCATATTGCTTTGCCAGGGGCATAAGGGCTTCTATGCGCTCGGGAACCGAATTGATGGAGTTGATCATCACCTCACCCTTGACTGTTTCCAGACCCGCCTTCATCGCCTCTATATTCATGGTGTCCAGAGCTAAGGGGACGTCGGTTACCTCCTGCACTGCCTCTACCACGAACTTCATCCGTTCCGGCCCCTCCTTAGTGGCAGGACCAAGGTTGATATCTAGCCAATTCGCTCCACCTTCCACCTGGAGCAGAGCCATCTCCTGGATGGGCTTCTTATCCCTCTCCTTCATGGCGTTGCCAATTCTTTTGGTGATCACGTTGATCTTCTCTCCGATGATGATCATCTTTCCCTCCTTTTCGCATCAAATGTAACCTTCCCGGTTATACGCTCCATACTTTCTTTGGCTCGATAAGAGCTACGGACCAGAGGGGCGGCCACTACCTCCTTGATTCCCGCCTCCCGCGCCAGTTTTTCCAGGCGAGCGAATTCCGCAGGCTTATAAAACCTCTCCACCTCAAGGTTTTCCTGAGAAGGCCGGAGATATTGCCCTAAGGTCAGGATGTCACATCCCACCTTCGCCAAATCCTCAAAAGCTGCGGTCAAGTCCTCCCATTCCTCGCCTAAACCCACCATTACTCCGCTCTTGGTGATTAGTTGAGGGTTCACTCGTTTGGCCGTTTCAAGCACCTCTAGGGAGCGGCGGTATGCCGCTTCGCTCCTCACCATGGGGTAGAGCCTTTCCACGGTTTCGATATTGTGGTTCAAAACCTCGGGACCAGCGCTTATCACCTCCAGGATGCTTTCTTCCCTTCCCTTGAAGTCAGGGATGAGCACCTCTACCGAAGCTCCAGAGTTGACTCCCTTTATGGCTCTCACGGTTTCGCCAAAGTGCGCCGCGCCCCCATCCGCGAGATCATCCCGGGTCACCGAGGTGACTACCACATGTTCCAAGTTCAGCTTTTTGGAAACCTCGGCGACTCGCACAGGCTCCAAAGGATCCAAAGGAAAGGGTTTCCCTTTTTTCACCCCACAGAAAGAGCAATGCCTAGTGCATATATCCCCCATGATCATGAAGGTGGCGGTTCTCCGAGAAAAACATTCCATGCGATTAGGACACTTGGCGCTCTGACATACCGTGTGAAGTTGGTAATTTTTAAGAAGCGCCTCCACCTCTCGCATGTCTCCATTGGATCTCACCGGTTGAAGAAACCAGCGGGGCAAGCGCTCCCGGTAATGGGCACACCCCTCGGATTTCTCAGCATATGTCTTTTTTTCCGCCAACAATCACACCCCTCGTTAAACCGCCGCCTCATGCTCTAGCTTACTCGCTAATTTTTCGGTGATATCGTAAATTTTCTCGGCGGTCTCCTCATCCACCGTTCCACCCATTCCGCAAGAAGGCGTGATCAGGAAGCCTCCTTTCAATAAACCATCCACGGAGCCAGCCTCGTTCTTTACCTGCAGCAACTCCTCGGGCACACCTCTCTCGATCAATAGTTCGCGGCCTCTTTTGAACCTATCTGCCAGACTGGAGACGCTCTCGCCGTGGATAGCCTGGGAATTGGGGACGATTCCCCAAGCAAGGCAACCACCCCTCTGTAAAAAGGCAGTAAGCTCTCGAGGGTATAACGCTAGGTTTTCCATGTACTCGAAAGCGTCGAAGTTAAGAATGTCTATCTTCGTCTTCATCAGCAGGGACCAATCAGTATTGCCGCAACAATGCACCCCGGTCAGACATCCCGCCTGTTCAGCACAGAAGTTAAGCGCCTCTACCACTACATCAGGGTTCACACTTACCAGCGCCGAGCCCACCATATAAAGGTAAGGCTCATCGAAGAAGATGAGAACCTGATCCGCGCATGTCACTTGTTCCAGCATTCTCTTCATCCACTTGGCCTTCATAGCCAGAAGTTTTACCATAACATCGGCCAGGACTTCGTCGTAAAGTATAGGTCGGTTGTTAGAGTCGGTTACTGCTAGGCCGAAACTAACCGGTCCGGTGACCTGGCCCTTGATCATCGGGTAGGTCTTCTCCTCTTCAAACTCCAGGATATCCACGAAATCGTGGAGGCCTAGGGCGTAATCTACACTTATGTCGAAATAATCTAGATCTTCCTCCATGAAAGCGGAGTAAAACTTCTCTATCTCCGCCCAGTGTAATTCCTTGTCCTCACAGTAGACTTTCTGCCGGTCTAAGTCGATGACTCTTCCAGGGAGCCCCTCGCTGAATTGAGCGTACATGTTCTCTAAAAAACTTCTTCTGGGAAGCTGGGGCCATACCGGAACTTGGGTGAGATTGGCCAGAGTCATAAAAACGGCATCTCTCGCATCTTTGTGCGGAAGACTACCGATGGCAGTGGCCAGGCATCGCCGCTTTCTAGGCACAACTTCCCCCTTGGTCTTATATCCTGAAAAAGAGGTTCGGACAGGACTCCCCGCGGTGCCCTTCAACCTTCTATAGTTTGGTTATATCGACCCCGGCCTCCTCCAGAATCTGGGGAACTACATCCTCCTTACCTATAGCCATGATGTGCACCCCATCACAGAGCTTCTCGTCTATGCACATGCGAATCTGCCGCGCACATATGCGGATTCCGGTAGCCAGACGTTCCTCCTTGGGCGCCTCCTCCATCTCCTTCGCTAGGTTCTCTGGAACGAAAACGCCGGGGACGTTATTGTTCATGTACTTGATCTGACCAGGACCGGTGAGCAGAACCAAGCCGGCGCATATTTTCACTTTGTCGTCTATTTTGCGGGCTTGCTCCATGAAACGCTTAAAATTGTCCATGTCGTATACCGCTTGGGTTTGGAACCACTGGGCTCCCGCCTCGATCTTTTTTCTGAATTTAAGCATCTGAGGCTCAATGGGGTTGGCTTCCGGGGTGACGATAGCGCCCTTGTAGAAGCTCACTGGCTCGTTCAACTCGTTTCCGCCCAGGTCTTTGCCCTCTTCCATATTTCTGATCAGCTGCAGGAGCTGCACGCTCTCGATATCAAAAACGCTCTTCGCGTCTTTATGGTCCCCCACCGGGATGGAGTCCCCAGTAAGGCAGAGCACGCTGCGAATCCCCCTGGTATAGGCGAAGAGCAAGTCCGCCTCGATGGCCAGCCGGTTGCGATCGCGGCAGGTAACCTGCAAGTTAGGTTCGCCCCCCCGCTCCTTGATGAGTATCGCGGTGCCCAGGGAGGGATAACGCATCACCGAGGACTGGTTGTCGGTGATGTTCATTGCGTGCACCTTGTCCTTTAAAAGGTCGATATGATGTATCATCTCATCGATATTACTTCCTTTAGGAGGGCCTATCTCCCCCGTGACCAGGAAAGTGCCGGACTCGAGAATCTCCTGGATGCTGGGCTTGGCGTGTTTTTCGATCAAAAGGGTCATATTATTCGCCCCCCTTCTTCTCGAAGATCACCCTCCCGGGCTTCATATTGGCCTGCCAGTTCTTGGGGCCATATATCCTGCTGAAGCGGTCCAACTTACCCTCCTTCTCCAGTTGTTTGTAGATGAGGGTCCAGGCGCAGTCCTTCTCCCGGTCGGTCTCGCATTTTCCATTATCCGTTCCACCACAGGGACCGTTAAGTATCCCTTTGTGGCAGCGGGTAACCGGGCAGATTGCCCCGAAATCCTCAAGCACGCACTCCCCACAGAGGGAACATTTCTCCTCGAAATTGCCCAGCCGAAGGATATTCCCTAAAAAGACGGTGTCACATGCGGGGTGAACCGCTTTTTCGGTGGCTTCGCGCACCGACTGGCAACCGGCTCCACAGCACATTACCAGGAAACCCTCGGCGGCCTCCACCGCCTCCTTGTTCTCGCGAAACTTACGCTTGGTATTGAGCTCGTGGCAGACTTCCTCGTACACGGTGGTGCCGGTAACTGTCTTGCCCTCCTCCTCCAGCCTCTTCTTCATCTCCGCTACTTGTTCCTCTCCACCAGTCTCGCAGGTGGTGGCGCAGGAACCGCAACCCACGATGAAGATCTTGCTCTCGCCCTCAAGCTCCTTGAGGACTTCTTCGAACGGCTTGGACTTGGTGATAATCATCTTCTCCGTTCCTCCTTCATTTCTTCGATTCCAAAGGCTTCAAACGTTGCTCCAAGCCTCTAACTACAACGACATTCTTTATAACAAAACCCTTGAAAGGCAGTAACGTCATCCTGTGCTCTTAAGAGGTGGAGAACTGTCTTAAGAAAGCCGGTATATCTGCCGCTTCGCGGGTTCCAATGACGATCTCCCAATCTGGCAGCTCCTCTTCCAACTCTCCGGAGATCTGCGCCACATATCCAGGGATAATCAGTTTACGGTGTTTGACCTTCTCCGCGATCCCCGAGGTGTTGATAAACTTGGCTATTACCTCGGGAACGAACTTGCCCGCAGCCCAGGCGGTGAGCACTGACTGCCCATCGGTATCCACCACGCCCAGCCAGGAAGGAACTTTGCTTCCTTCTATCTCCCCGGAGACGATGAAGTAGGTAAGGGAGAAGTTACTGGTCACCAGTACCGGGCTATTCTCATCCGGGGAACCGATTTCGTAGAACTTGGAATCAACCGCCATGGGCCTCTGTGGATCGGTATATATGTTCAGAGCCAGCACCAACAGGGGATACATTCTCCACTGCTGCGCATGGGAGAGAACCACTATCCCACCATATTTACACACGTATACCGCGGCTATCACGGTCTCGTAGAGCTCGTCGTCGGTCTCCTCGCAGGGGAAGGTGATGGTGGGGTAACCGAAAGGTTTGAACTTGTCCTTGAGCGCCGCTCTGCGCATAGCCACTAAATCCACGAAAGTTTCTTTTACCTTCCTGGGAGCTGGATCAAGAACCAGATCCTTGACCCCCATACCGGTGAGTTTTTCCGAAAGCTCCGCCAGTTTTTCCAGGTCGGCGGATTTTACCGCCAGGGGCAGCTCCTTCTCTTTGGCCAACTCGCCTATGGCATCCACGTTAGCCTCGGTGGCCGCGTAAAGCAGGGGACGGCTATCTCCTGCAGCTTCCACTCCCGCCTTAAGCACCTCAACATCCTCGCTCATGAGGATTAGAGGTTTAGGGGTCAGGCCCTTTACCTTTTCCACCAGGGATTTGAAGGAAGCCGAGTCTCCTTTGGCCGCTTTGACTGCCACGGCTCCCATTTTGAGGATAACTCCCACTCTCTCATGCTCGCACTCATTGGCCTCTTTGACCAATTTCTCCACTTGGTCATCTGCCATATCGTCGGCGACCAGAACCGCGAAGACGGTGGGGTTGAAGAAAGTCTTCTCATGGCGGAAGAGGACCAGCTCCTCTCCTACCTTGAAAGCCTCGTCGCCCACTCCCACGGTGACTCCACGGATGGGTGGAGCGCTGGCTTCCGATAATTCCGCCCGTACCTCATCGGTCACATAAGGGCAGTCGTCCAGGTTGGCCTGGCCAGCCGCCAACTTCATTGCAAAAGCCAAGCAGGTGGGAAACTTGCATTCGCCGCAGTTAGTCTTGGGCAGTTTCTTGAAGATATCCAAGCCTGAAAGTCCCATTTTATATCTCCTTCCTCTTCATATATGGCGATCCTGCACCTCCATCCCGTCTATCCCGACGAGGGAGTGCGCATTCCCTCCTTGCAATCACTCTCTTCATGTATGATACCAAATATGCCCACATGCTTATGTCAACATGGGCTCCATGGTCAAAGCCGGATGTCCCTTCTCCTCCAGCCAGGGAAGAATCTCTTCCTCGGTCTCCCCCACGTCTTCGTCAGCGATCTTGTTGATGAAGTCGGGGTCCCCGATCTCCTCGCAGCGTCGAACCAATTGCTCATGGAGGGTCTCCTTCAAGGCTTTGGGCATCCAGACAATCCTCTGGAAACCACCGTCGGCGGAAATGAACTTCTTGGAAGTGATATATACCTTTCCGATACCGATGAAACCGGGGGTCTGCGCCCCTCCACCCACCGATCCGGCAAGGGTGGAGAAGGTCATGCCGCAGGGAGTCATCCCTCCGTATTCTCGGTTGACGATCATCACCCCGTTGCACAAGGGCAGGAAGGCCACGATACACTCGAAACAACCGCAGGAAGTCATGGGGTCTTCCATCATGGTGTAAGCGTTGAACTTCTCGCTCACGCCACCCGACTTCTCACGAACGAAATCGTTCACATTCTTCCACTGGCCCTTCACCTCATCGATAGGGTCTCCCTTTTTGATGGGTTGATTGGGACCGGTGGGATCAATCTCGTAAGCGGCCTTGCCATCTAGCCAGTTATATGCCCCACAGAGCCCAAGACGCTCGGGGGTGATCACGCACACATGGGTGGGGGCAAAGGACTGACACAGGGTGCAAGAATAGAAGGTATCCACCGATTCGTCGGTCATCCCGGCGGTCTTTTCGTCGCGATAGCGGTAAGCCTGGCGCGCGATCTCCAGCCACTTAGCCACATCCTCTTCGTTGGTGTAGATAGTCACCTGAACCTTGTCAACGATGGCGGGGAAGTCAGAGAGCAACTTGGCATGGAGTATCTCGCCATAGTGTTTGATCTTGAAGCCCTTCTCTTTGGCTTTTTTACTGATGCGAGTCCAAACAATATCCCGCTGCCCCATATGCCATACACCCTCCGCCCCGTTGATGAGGTGATGGCATTGGCGTTCCAAGATAGATTCGAAGTCCTCCTGCATCTTGCGGCCCGCCACCTCCACCACTATACCCAGAGGCAAGGCGGCGCCTTCCTCTACGTCGTCGATCTCCGGGCCTATAACCTCGATCTTTCCATCGGTGACCTCGTCCATCTCCCGCATGCGCACATATTCGAAGGCAGGGGTGATGTTGCCTCCGAACTGCACGTACATATCCTCCTTGCGGATGCGCTCCCCCTCGAAGGCGGGTCCGTAAGCCATAGGTATGGGGACTTTGGTGATCTGGATCTTTAACCCCCGCACCTCCACGCACTTTTGGACGATCTCCTCCTCCGGCACATTGGATACCACGTGCTCGTAGGTGCATACCCCAGTAGGGAGAATCTCCGGTATGGGGGTGTTGGCGATGGTAGGGAAACCGTAATTGATGGCTCCAGCGGCATAAGCGTATTTCTGCTCATCCACATAGTCTAGGGCTAACACGAAGGCGAAGATACGATTCTTGTTGTACCTAAGAACCTTCTTAAAGTCACCTGGCTGCGCCCCACCGAAAGACATAGCCGCTCTGGCGGCGAAGCCTAGAGAATAGACGGCCGAGGACATCTCCTTGCCATAGGGAACCGTCCGGGTATCCCAACCTAGCTGGCGGCCCCTCTCCAGGAGCTGCTCGGTGATAGTCTTGCCGTTGATATGCCCGGACATCCATACATAGAGGTTTTTCTCTAAGAGTTCGATGAGGATCTTCTCCGCCATCTCCGCGCTAGAAGCTAGGCCAGTCAAAGCGCAGAACCCTGGAGCGGTGCCGTCCACAAACTCCACTCCCCGTTCCCGCATGATTACGTCATCAGCTGCCCCCAGCCAGATATCGTCCACTGGGGGATTGGTCACATACTTGCAACCTTCTATAATCTCTCCAGCGAAGAGGGTGGCGATTCCCGCGTCAAGAGCGTGTCCCAAGTAAGGCACCCAATGCTTGGCGCGGGGCACCGGCGGAAGAAGTTCTTTGCAGAGGTCGAGCACCTTGGCCATGTCCTCAACTTTTTCCACCTTTATCCCGGAGAGCCCATATATTATCGGCAGATAATAGGCGGTGTTGGGAAATTCCACTTTGGCGGTTGCCCCCGCCGCCTCTAGAGTCTCGTTGAACATGCGTTCTGCTTCGGCCACCTCTTTGTAGGCGCCTTTTATCGCTGCGGTAGCTATTATCCTGCTCATTAGACTTCCAACTCCCTCCTCATGGCCATGTCGAATAGCACCCTTTCTCGCTTGGCGCTGATGCCTAGCGCCTCACGCTTGTTGTCGATGTGACTGAGGATCTTGCCCACCATCTTCTCGGGATCTGGCTCAAAATCCCAGGTGTTCTTGAATAGCTCCCCGTACTTCTGGAAGAGAAATTCGGTGACGTTCTTGGAACCCAGGGTGGGCCATTTGACCCCAAAGACGGTATAGACTCCGGAAGCCACGAAGTATTCCCCGATGGAGATGGCTTTTTCGCTCATCCATTCCGGCGCGCACCCCGCCACAGGCAGCTCGCTGATGTCGTCTCCTAAGCCGCCCTCGTGCACCATGGCGGTGCAGGCGATGAGAATGCGGCTGTTGTCCACGCAGGACCCACAATGAAGCACTGGTGGAATGCCCACCGCTTCGCAGATTTCCCAGAGGCCCTGGGGGCAGATCTTTCGAGCCACCTCGGGCAGCATCAATCCCGTCTTGGCCACCGACTGGGCGGCGCAACCAGTCATGACCACAAGGCAACCGTTGGCCACCAGCTCTTTGGTAACCCGGACGTGAATGTCATCGTGGGTGACTCGGGGGTTGTTGCAACCTACTACGCCTACCACGCCGCGGATACGCCCATCGATCACTCCATCGTTTAATGGTCGGTAGGAGGCGCGGAACTTGCCTCCCAACATATAATTTATGTACTCGTGATTGAAGCCGGCAATCAGGGACTCCCGCACGTCGGGGATGCTCACCTTACCCCGCTTGGGGAAATTCTCGATGGCCGCAGAGACGATTTCCTTTGCTATATCTAAAGCGCGGTCCTCGTGGAATTCGATGTGCCGGGCATAGGGCATCTTCGCCTTGGGAGAGGTGGTGATGATGTCGGTATGAATGCAACTGGCTATCTGTCCTATACCTTGGTAGATGCACTGAACGTCCACCACCATTGCCTCCACCGCCCCAGTGAGCAAGGCTAGCTCCTGCTGAAGCACGTTGCCTGCGATAGGTATTCCATGGCGGGTAAGTATCTCGTTGGCGGTGCAACAGATGCCTGCCAGATTGATCCCCTTGGCTCCCACTTGCTTCGCCTTCTCTTGCATCTCCGGGAGACTAGCTGCCAACACGATCATCTCGGAGAGGATGGGCTCGTGCCCGTGGACCACGATGTTTACCTCGTCCTCCTTGAGCACGCCCAGGTTAATTTTGCTCTCCAATGGCACCGGGGTCCCGAAGAGGATGTCTTGTAACTCCGTTCCCACCATGGAGCCTCCCCAGCCGTCGGCGAGGGCGCAGCGGGCGCATGCCATGAGTATATTTTCATAATCCTGGTCCACGCCAATGTTGGTACGGTGCATGAGCTCAACCACCTCGCGGTCGATACCCCTCGGGAATACGCGCAGATCCCGCCAGATCTCCTTTCTGGGTTCCGGAGCCCTCAGGGCGAAAGCCAGCTCTCCTTCTTGCTGGCCAAACATAGCCAGGCAGCGTTCGCCCACCTCCAGGGCAATGTCGTTTATCTCCCGCTCGCCGATCTCAACTCCCAGGTCCGCCGCTACCTCCAGCAGCTTGATGCGATCCTTGATCTCATAATCTTTGGCTTCCCCTTTGGCAGCCAAGATGAGGGTTTCTGCTACCGCCCGGCCGTGATCTGAATGGGCGGAGGTACCCCCGGCCACCATGCGGGCGAAATTGCGAGCGACGATGGTGTCTATATTCGCGCCACATACTCCCCGGGACTCATCAGGTTTCTTAGGATTGATGCGGCAGGGGCCCATGTTGCATAGACGGCAGCAAGACCCCGCCTCACCAAAGGCGCATCCTTTCTGCTGCTCCACCCGCTGGAAAGCGGTATCCATCCCTTCCGCCTCCGCTTTCTTGAGCATTTCGATGCTCGCTTTACAAACTGTCTTCTCTTCGTTTTCAGCCATTATCCGTCTTCCTCCTGTCCTTTATTTATCAGGCTCCACGCCTGGCACATGCTATGAAGATAGGTCGCCGATCAGCTGCTTTATAAGCTTGATGCTCTCTGGGTGCCGCAGGATTAAAATATCCGCTCCCGCCATGAGCAAGGAAGCAGCGGTAATGGTCTCCCACATTATTCCCCTCTTCTCGGGGTCCCCCCACTGGGGGTACTCTTCCTCGGAGCTCTTGGCTTCTTTAGTCTTCCAGGACTGAAATCCTATGTTAGCCAGCAAGGGCATCTGGGTCATGGTGTCATCTTGGTAAAGAGCGGCGATCTTCAGACGTTCCATAACCGAGTAGGTGTATTCCAGACCGTAACCAAGCGCCCCGGTGGTGGGGTCTATAATTAGCTTATCCGCCTCCATCCCCAGGTTGGTGAGGAGGATATTCAGCTGCTTTGCCAAGTTGACGTCGATAGGGGTCATGGCGGCCACGTCCTGTTTGTATCCTATGGCCGCCGCCCCGATGGTCTTGTGATTCTCCTCTTTGGCCGGTCCCAGCACCACGTTTTTACCCTCCACTTTGGATGCCACCGCCTTCATCACCTCGGCATCCTTGTCCAAATCCTCCGTTCCATATACGAAGACGGGAATATTCACCGCGTCGGCCACTTTAGCCACCGTCTCCGCCGCTTGCTCAGGTGGAGCGTCGGTGGCTTTGGGGTCGGTGGATGTAAGCACCAAGGCGATGGCGTCCACTCCCCATTCATCCTGGGCCTTCTTCGCCCAAGCAACCGGATCGTTCTTCACGTCCCCCAAAACCTTTTCCAGGGCAGGTGGAAGTTCTTCCACCTCATCGGATACCTCCGCCGCGATAATCGGCCGATTGGGCATCTCTCCTTCCCACAAGTGGAAGGGGAGTACGTTTTCTCCCCCCACCTTCAATGACTTTTCGCCCGTTCCTATAGTTACTTCTCTGATCTTTCCCTTTGCGGTTTCCACCGGCAGGTTATAAGCCATCTTCTCTCTCCTTTCCCACTTGAAGCGCAATCACTCCAGACCATGCTGAATCCTGCAAGCCCTTAAGGCGTTCTTCATCAACATGCGATTGGTCACCGATCCCACGCCTCCAGGAACCGGGGTAATCGCTTTGGTCTTGTCTTTGACCGCATCGAAAGATACATCCCCCACCGTCTTGGTTACCGGCTTGCCTTTCTCGTTCAGGACCGGTTCCCCTTTCTCATCCAGCACCTTCACCCGGTTGATGCCCACATCAACCACGATGGCACCCTCCTTGACCAAATCGGGCCCGATTAAGTCCGCCTTCCCAGCGGCAACGATGAGGATGTCCGCACCGGTGGTGTGCTTTGCTAGGTTGCCCTTCATGCTGGTGAATATGTGACATACGGAGGTGGTGGCATTGCGATTGAGCATGAGAAACGCCACTGGTTTGCCCACAATATTGGAGTGGCCCACCACCACGATCTCCGCCCCTTCATAGAAGTCCTTGGGGTCCATTTTCTCATATTCCCTGGCATAACGGTCCAGGATCTCCACCACCGCGGAAGGGGTGGCTGGTGGGAAGGTGGGTTCGCCCAGTGCTAATTTTCCCATGTTGAAGGGGTGGAAGCAGTCGATATCCTTTCCCACATCTATTGAGTTGATCACCGCCGAATCCGAGATATGTTCGGGGAAAGGTCTCAAAGGAAGTATCCCGCTCACCGCGGGGTCATCGTTTAATTTTTTAACGATCTTGATGACCTCCTCCTCGCTCACATCCGCCGGCGGATTCTCGTTCACATAGTTGAAACCAGCCTCCTGGCAGAACTTCTCCACTTGCCCCCTATACATCTTCGCTCCAAAATCCTCTCCCACCAGGAGCGTGGCGATTCCCGGGGTGATTCCTTTGGACTTCAGAGATTCCGTCTCCGCTACAATCTCCTTCATCAACTCATCCCCGATGGCTACGCAATCGATCACGACGCTCATATTCAATCGCTCCTTTCCTCTACGAAATGTGTCTCTTACCAGCTCCCCTATCCCAGCTTCTCATAGGTAATGCGCATCACTCTCTCCCTCAACTCTCCTGTTTCCTTGAGTATCTCCTGTATCCTATTCCACTTTTTTTCACAGAAATCTGCGTCCTTGATGCTATTGATATTAATCTTAACGTTCAGGGCGGCGCTCTGCGCAGCGCTCTCCGCCAGCAGGACCGCCACCCCAGCGTCGCTCACCGCGCCCACGTTGCCAATCTCCGCGGCAGTCTGAGAGAGCCTGGCCACCTCCAGACATTTCTCCGCTACCTGAAAGGGTACCTCGGTGGCGATCAATAGGGCCTCCTGCACTTTTTTCTCCCTTTTCGCCTTCTCTTCCTCAGTATCCCGGGGCATCTTGAAGGCGGCGGAGAGTTCCGCGTAGACCTGGGTGTCCTTTTGAATGAGGTCTTGCAGCTCACTTCTTAAAAGTTCCGAAGCCTTGAGCAGCTCCTCGATCTGCCCTTGCACCTGAGCGTACTTTTCCTTACCCAAAGTCAGGTTTCCCACCATGGAGACCAAAGCCGCTCCCAGCGCTCCCACTAAGGCCGAGACGCTGCCTCCGCCTGGCTCCGGTGACCTGGAGGCTAGTCTGTCCAGGAATACGATCATGGGCTTCTCTATGTACATCTTCAACCTCCCTGGTCCAATCTCATATTATGCCATCTAATCAGAATTAAATCCAATGATATATACCAATTCCTCTGCCATAAACTCAAACTGGATGTAACTTCTCCTCCAATATCTCTTTGACCGCCCGTAACGCGGGACTTTCCTCCGGCAAGCGGGTCAAGGGAATGCCGCTCGAATCCATCTCCACGATGTAGGGGTCGAAGGGGATGGTCCCTACCACCTCCAGCCCTCCCTCCTTAGCCATCTCGACCAGTTGCTGAGGCAGCCCATCCTGCAACCTGGAAATCACTAAGCCCAATTCCTTGATGTTCAACTTCATCTCCTCAGCCAGCCTCTTTATCCGCAACGCGGTCTCCACTCCCCGGACGGTGGGATCAGAGAGAACAAACATAAGGTCGACTCCCCGGGTGGTCCTTCTAGAGAGGTGTTCCATTCCCGCCTCATTGTCCATCACCACGAAATCATAATTATTGACCAAAATATCCAGATATCTCCTAAATATATTATTTAGATAACAGTAACAACCGGGGCCCTCCGGCCTGCCCATGGAGATGAGGTCGAATCCCTTCTCCTCAACCAGAGCTTGCTGCACCAAGCTCTCAACCCAAACCTCCTTGGACATCCCCGCGGGTATCTTGGAGATGTTCTCGGTTAGATATTCCCTAAGGGAACCCACCGTCTTTCCCGCCTTGGTTCCCAATACCTGGTCCAGATTGGAGTTGGCGTCGGCGTCCACCGCCAAGATTGGTTTGCCGAAATTGTCCACCAAGTACTTCACTGTGAGGGCGGCCATGGTGGTCTTGCCAGTCCCTCCCTTACCCGCCATGGCGATCACGAAACTCAAGTTATAATCATCTCCTCCGGTTCAAGCCTGGCCGGCCATGCGCTGTTCCCTCCTGACCTCCTCTAGCTGTTCCCTCACTCTGGGGAAGTCATCCAGGTGGGTGTGGGGAATGAAGAGCGCGCTAACGTATTTCTCCATGAAGCTGGGATTCATAGAAAGCTCCAGATAAGTCATGGTGTTGGCGATCTCCTTGGTTTTGCTTAGCATCTCCCGGGAAAGGGCGGCAAGATGGGCTCCAAGCAAAGATCCGTTGCCCACGAACTTAATCTTCTCGTAACCGATATCGGGTAAAAGACCCAAGGTGACCGCCTTATCTATCTCCAGATACCTGCCGAAAGCCCCCGCTATGAGCAACTCGTCTATAGCGCTCACATCCAGATCCACCGAGGAGAGCAGCACTTCTATTCCCGCATATACCGCAGCCTTGGCGCGCATCAGGTTATCGATGTCCACCTCGGTGATGACGATATCCCTGCGAGTGGCGGAGTCCTCCGCCCATACCAGCACATATTCCGCCCCGGTATCGGTCTTGCGCACCCGGTCGGTGGGAAGATCTAGGTTGAACTTGCCCTTTTCATTGATTATCCCCGCGAGAAAGAGTTCCGCCAGGGTATCGATAAGCCCGGAACCACATATCCCTATGGGCTTATGGTGATCCACGGTGATGATCATAGGCTCATAGTTAGACTTGTTGATGCGCACTTGCTCGATGGCTCCCCGGGTGGCCCTCATCCCATGCCTCACCCCGCCACCCTCGAAGGCGGGTCCGGCGGAACAGGAGCAAGCTAAGAGCCAATCCTTATTTCCCAGCACCATCTCCCCATTGGTGCCGATGTCAATGTATAAAGTCATCTTGTCGGTGTTGAAGATTCCGGAAGCCAGCACCCCGGCGGTGATATCCCCTCCCACGTAACTAGCCACACAGGGTATGGCGTATAGATATACCCCGGCGGCGATGCGCAAACCGATATCGCTCGCCTTAATCCACGGAAAAGATGTCGCGGAAGGTATGTATGGTTCCTCCCTTATGTATTTGGGGTTGAGGCCGAGGAGAAGATGGGTCATGGTGGTGTTTCCCGCCACCACGATATGAGTGATATTGCAATATTCTATATCCGCTTTCTCCACAAGGGTTTTTATCAGGTTCCAGATGGTACCCACCACCACCGACTGTAGTTTAGCCAACCCAGTGCCTTTGGTAGCGTATATGATGCGGGTGATTACGTCCTCTCCGAAAGCCACTTGGGCGTTGTAATCGGAAGCGCTTGCAACCACTTCCCCAGTCTTCAAGTCGATGAGTTCCGCGCTGATGGTGGTGGTTCCCACATCGATGGCGATGCCCGACTGTCTTGCCGTGGTGTCCCCCTGCTCGATGCGAACTGCTCTGAGCTCCTCCCCCTGGTCCAGCACGGTCACGGTGACGTCCCAGCCGCTCTGTCTGAGCATATTGGGCAATCGTTGCAACACGGGGTAGTCGATCACCACATCTTTCATCCCCGCCTCCATGGAAAGGCTCCTCTTCACTCGGTCTGCGTCGCTGGTGTTATCGTCCAGGGTGGGAGGGTCCATCACGATGTGAATTTTTTGGGTAGCGGGGTCCAATTCCCATTCCGGAAGACGCTCTTCCCAGTCCGTGGCGGAGAGCAGGTGGCCATAGACGGGTTCCGGCACCTTCCGCTCAAAGATGCGTTTGTCCCCAATGCGCGACTCCAGAGGGATGCGTACCTCCAGATCGCTCCATGCGGTTGTCTGACAAGCGAGGGCGTAACCTTTGGCGATGTCCGCCTCGCTTAGCTTGAGGTTGGGTTCTCGTTTCACCTCGCCTTTCTCGATCACCACTCGGCACTTTCCACAAGAACCGGAACCCCCGCAGGAGGCGTTGATGTGCACGTCGGCGTTCATGGCCGCTTTCAACAGGTTCTCCCCAGGTTTGGCCATGATATACCGGTTCTCGGGGAGAAAAAGAATTCTGACGCTCTCTTCCATCTTTTGTCCTCTTCAATTTCGAAACGATGCCCCGGCCATCAGACCAGGGCACCGCCGATATAACTCAAACGCTACCCCTAGAAGAGGCCCATGGTCCTTCCATCCTCGTCGATATCCACGTCCACCGCTGCAGGCCTAGAAGGCAGACCGGGCATGGTGCGCATCTCGCCGCAGAGGGGATAGAGGAATCCCGCTCCAATCGAGGGACGGACATCCCTTATGGGAAGGCGGAAGTTCTTGGGCACTCCCTTGAGATTGGGGTCATGGGAGAGGGAGAGATGGGTCTTGGCCATGCAAATAGGGAGTTTGTCGAAACCTGCCTCAGTAAATTGCTTGATCTTCTGCTCGGCGAGAGGCGAATAATCCACCCCATCGGCTCCATAGACCTTGGTGGCGATTATCTCGATCTTTTCCTTGATGGACATATCATCTTCATAGAGAAATTTGAACTGCTTGGGCTGATCGCAAGCCTCCACTACCGCCTGAGCGGCTTCCTTTCCTCCTTCTCCACCCTTGGCCCAAACCTCGATGGGCACACAAGCAACTACGCCTGCTTCCTCCGCCATCTTCTTTACCAGCTCTATCTCCTTGTCGGTATCGGTCACCCGACGGTTGATGGTGACCACCACCGGGACCCCGAAGAGCTTGGCGTTCTCGATATGCTTGACCAGATTTCCAGTGCCCTCCTCTAGAGCAGGCATGTTCTCCTTCTTCACCAACTCCTCATCGAGGGGCTTACCTGGGCGAGCTTCGAATGCCCCACCATGCATCTTTAGGGCGCGGATAGTGGTTGTGACCACCACGCAGTCAGGAGCGAGGCCCGAGTAACGACACTTGATGTTCATCATCTTTTCCATGCCACAGTCCGCCCCGAACCCGGATTCGGTCACTACATAATCGCCGCACTTCAGCGCCACATAGTCCGCCACGATGGAGTTGTTTCCGTGAGCGATGTTGGCGAAGGGACCGGCGTGCATGATGCAGGGATTGTGCTCAAGGGTCTGAATGAGGTTGGGCTTTAGCGCTTCTTTTAAGAGAACGGTCATGGCGCCCGCAGCTTTTAAGTCCTCGGCGGTCACTGGCTTGCCTTCATAAGTGTACGCCACCACTATCCTGGAAAGGCGCTCCCTTAAATCCTTTAAACTGGTGGCCAACGCCAGGATTGCCATTACCTCGGAGGCCACGCTGATGTCAAAACCGGTCTGGCGGGGGTAACCGTTCTCCCTGCCCCCCAGCCCGATTACGATATCCCTTAGCGCCCGGTCGCTGATGTCGATAACCCTCCTCCAGGAGATGGTAAGGGGGTCGATATTTAGTGGGTTTCCCAACAGAATGCTGGTATCGATCATGGCGGCGAGAAGATTGTTGGCAGCGGTAACCGCATGAATATCTCCTGTGAAATGCAGGTTGAGGTCCTCCATGGGGATTACCTGGGAGTAGCCACCTCCCGCCGCCCCGCCCTTGATGCCGAAAACCGGTCCCATAGAGGGCTCCCTCAGGGTGAGAACCACATTCTTCCCGATCTTAGCCAGGGACTCGGTGAGGCCGATGGAGGTCACCGTCTTTCCCTCTCCTAAAGGGGTGGGGGTGATGGCGGTAACGTCGATATACTTCCCATTAGGTTTGTCTTTCAGCCTTTCCAGCACCTTCTCGAAATCGATTTTGGCCTTGTATTTTCCGTAAAGATCGATTTCGTCCTCCTTCAAGCCCATTTTTTTAGCTATCTCCACAATGGGCAAGATCTCCGCAGCCTGCGCGATCTCCAGGTCGCTGGGCACTTTAACCATGCTCATCTCCTTTCACTCATCCTTCGATCGGTCAACCCTGATCTCCACATTTCGCGATAAAGGGAAATTTTTTAGTTGTGGGCAACTACTCCTTTCCTCGCTATAATACAACGCTGCCAACTCTGGTCACACTCGCCCAGTTAACGTGAAGCACTTGTTCGTTTTCTTATTGAGGGTGATAAGCAGTAAATATAATTAAGCTCAACACCTTGCCTATTATATCCAAAGGTCATCCTCATTTCAATACGTCTTCAGTGGCAGTAACAACTAGGATTGCCTCGAATAAAAAATACATATCTTCGCCTATTCGCAGTCCCATAGAGGCGGGCAGAAAGACTATCCACGCTTGCTCTTTGGACAAGTCGACCTCACCTGGAGAATAACGAAAGGCGGGATGCTACCTAGGAAGAACGCCATCTAACTGAGAATCTAGATTATTAAGCTACTCACGTGGAATCATCCCAATTCGAGGTCTGATTCGGGAAATGAAAGTAGTAAAAGATTGAACAGACCTATTCCGACGACTGGGGCTTGGTTCTACGCCAAGTCATGATTGTTAAGACTTGAGGAAAAAAGCTTGAACATAATTTTGTGTATGTTCGTATTGTTTTAGATAACACGCTTTCGAGGTTTTCACATAAAAGGGGCCGAGGAAGACGAAGGTTTAAATGGAGTAAATCACAGATAATCGTGATAAACGC
Source organism: Candidatus Geothermincola primus (assembly GCA_015711725.1). Taxonomy (GTDB): domain Bacteria; phylum Actinomycetota; class Geothermincolia; order Geothermincolales; family Geothermincolaceae; genus Geothermincola; species Geothermincola primus. Next base: position 29,678 of record JACVIX010000017.1, read on the forward strand.
ATAAGTAGTGTGTTATATGAAATTAATATTATAAGAAATTAATATTATAAGTTAATGTGCCTTCCCTTCATATCGGCGCAGCCATGCTTTCACATCAGGTAGCCATAATTATGAGGTTCTCGGACAATATCACCCTGCCTGAAAAAGTCGATCACCTCCCTAGCCACTTCCCCTTCCCTTCCGAAGAGAAAGTGATCAGCTCCCAAGAGAACCTTACTTTGGGCTCCTAGCTTTCTCGCCAGGTCATCCATTTTGGCTTCTTCGATGAACTGGTCGCGCTCCCCGTATATCATCAAAACTTTTTTGTCCGGGGGCGGCGAAATATCCTCAAGGAAATAGAAGAAGTCGAAGCCTACAGTGGGAGGACTGATCAAAGCCAATCGACTTACCTCCCCAGCGCTCAATCCCCAGCGCAATCCCACCCAGGAGCCGAAAGACCATCCCGCCATATAAACACCCTCCACTTGAAACTCATCCTGCTCGCGCAACCAGCGCGAGGCTCCCCGCAGATCCTCCACCTCGTTAACCCCTCCGGAGAAGATGCCGGTGCTCCCCCCCACCCCTCGAAAATTAAAGCGCAGGGCGCCCATGCCTTCGTCCTCCATCATCCTGGCCATCACCACTATAAGGGGAACATCCATACACCCGCCGCCTAGCGGATGGGGATGACAGAGCACCGCCAAAGGGATTGCTCCGGTAAGATTACGAGGAAGATGCAGAACCCCCTCCAGTCTTATAGTTTCCTCACTCTCCGAGTAGAAATTTATTTTCCTCTCCACCATACCTCCTCTTATGTTAACTGGCGAAATCAGTTACCGCCGAGCAAGCGCCGCAACGCACGCATCCCGCCATTTGAACGTTCTCCTCAAATCCCTCCGCCTCTCGCAATCTAGCCGTCTCTTCATACAGTTTCAACATGCGTCCCGGAGATGGAGGGAAGCTGTCTCCCAGGGGAGTGCCAGGAATGGGCCTTAGGGGCAACAAGAACGGAAACACACCTAAGGAGAAGAGTAATTTTACACCATGTAAAATAGATTGGTCATCCTCGCCCATACCAGCGATAATGAAACTGGAGACTCGACCCGGCCCAAAGATCTCCACCGCCCTGGACCAGGCTCGCACATAATCCTCAAGGCTTCTCGAACATTTCCCGGGAGCCATTCTTTCCCTTACCCGCTGGTCAAAAGTCTCTATGTGAATGCCCACCGTGTCCACCACCCCCGAAAGAGCCTCCAAGGACTCCATGTCTTCCGGCGGCTCGAACTGGACATGTACGGGCAAGCCTTGGTTCTTCATCGCCAGGGCGCAATCCCGCAAACGTCCTATACCGCAATCGGCATCCGCAGGAGTTCCCGTGGTAAGAACCGCGTGTTGGAACCCCTCCGCCTTGGCCAGCCTGGCTACCTCTTCCAACTGGCGGGGGTCTTTCTCAAGAATAGTCAATCCCCTCCTTAAACTCTCATCGATAGCGCAGAAGGAACATCTGGGGGAATGATGGCAAGCCTGCCAAACCGTGGAGCCCAACGCATCCCGTCCATGCCTCACCGCTATCTTATACATCTCGATACCCTGGGCGGTTTTCTCCTGGTAATATCTGGGTGTTTGGGGAAGCTCAGCCCAACAGAGAAATTTCCCATTCCGAGAGAGGAAAAAAGAACCGTCTTCCTCCTCCAGGACCCAAGGGGACTTGACCGCGAAAGGCGCCTGCACTGGAACGGTAGCCACCTTTTCCTCGAAGAAGAGGGTAATCCCCTCTGAGGGCCCCGCCCCTCCCAACCTTGCCTGGACGCTCGCCTCAACCCTCAACCCCTGGCTTTGCAGATAAACTTTCAATTCCCGAGCATCCAAATGCATTACCTCATCACCTTATTTGGTACCTGGGATTTTCCGCCTTTACCAACCATCCCCTCGCCGCTTTACCGCCCAGACCTCGGTTCTGGAGGCTGGGAATTGGCGATATCCACGAATTCTTTTAACTTTTGGGTAAGAGCGTCCGCCGCTTCCGCGATGGCTTCCACCAGCTCCCTTACTTCCTCGGGCTGGCTGGAAAGGACTTCCAGCTTATCCCTGAGCAGATCCGCGTGAGATTTTATCACCGTTAGGGGATTTCTCAGTTCGTGCGCAGCTTTCAATATAAGGTCTCTCCTGCGTTTCTCGAATTCTTCCAGCTGGGCCAAGCGCTTCTGAGTTTCTTCCGGTTTCATCCTTTCTCCTTTTGGTTCTTTTCGCCTCATCCCCAGCCATCACCGTCGTGTCGTGGGAATCATTATGGCTTTAATGACCGAGTATGGACGTCGTTAATCCCTTGTGGAAGTGCTCATCCACCCTCGGATGATCCCCCCGGAACCATTACCGAAAGGGCGAGGTGAACGTTCTCGAAATGGAGGGGCGTCTCCCCAAAAACCTCCCCATCTGGCTGGAGGAGCATCCTTTCCTGGGATTGGACATCAATTACTTTCCCGGTAAGCTCCTCGATCTCCGGAAGTTCCAGATGGGACCCCTTGTAAACCTTGGGGAAGTTCATCACCAGCCTCCGTCGGTTGGACTTCTTCATCACTATGATATGGAAGAGACCATCGTCTACCTGAGAATGGGGGGAGATGAGCATGCCTCCGCCGTAACTGCGCCCGTTAGCCACGATCACCCCGGCCACCTCTCCCAGGTCGCGCTCCTCGCCGTCCACATTCAAACGCACATGTTTCGCACGGAAGCGGGCTAGCTCGATGAATACGCTGAGCAGATAAGGCAGGGTGCCCCCCAGGAAACCAGGCATGCGGTTGGCTCGGGCGGTTACCTCCGCGTCAAAGCCTAAACCCGCCACATTGAAAAAGAACCTCTCCTCCTCTTTGCCATCCAGGATATATCTCATCAACCCAGCGTCGATTTTCCGAGGGGAACCCTGGACAATGGTCTGAACCGCTTTCTCCGCTTCCACGGGTATCCCCAGCGTTCGGCAGAGATCACTGCCCCGTCCCCCGGGTATAATTCCTAACCGGGGTAGGTCTCCCTCCCCATGCGCGCTCAATATGCCGTTGCCCACCTCGTTGAGCGTTCCGTCCCCTCCCACCGAGACCACCAGCTCCCGCCCCTGGAGCGCAGCTCTGCGACCCAGCTCAATGGCATGACCTGGATACTCCGTGATAATCACCTCATACTCAACCCCGTTGGCTTTGAGGGCGGACTCCGCCTGGGGCCATTTCAACTTGCCCGTCTTCCCACCACTGGAAACGGGATTGACGATAAATAGAGCTTTCCCCATCGCTCCCCCTTCCTCCCGAAGAAATCTTTCTAGGAAACACTCAATAGCGATTGCGCTGATGGGTTCATGACTTTACAATCCGGAATCGCCAACTTTTCCGAACCGCCAACGTTTATATTATATAGACTAGCAAAGCCTACTGGAACGGGAACGAGCAGATTCGGGTAAAGGCTTCCGGTAATAAGAATAGGTATGGGTATACGCGGGGCAATATTTAAAGGATATGTGCAGGATATCTAAAAATTACCGTTAAATATTTAAAAATTATTATTAGATACTCGCATCGCTCGGTTTGGGTTGTTCATTTCTTAATATTCAGGATAACTGATGCTTATTTTGTAGGGAAAGGCGCAAAGTAGGCTCCGCGGAAGTTTCAATATTCCGTCTAGAAGGGGAAATTTGTCGTCCGCGTTTATCGCTCAGCCTTACTGCGATAACGATTAAGTTATTATTTGACTATTATGACGCGATACCATCTATCTCTCCTAACTGTCCTGGCGTTCTTATGTGACCTCTCCTCGCGGCTACTTTATACCGACGAAACAATGGGTTATTATTAATGGGTTATCTTTGTTGCTCGAGCGAATTAACTCGTTTTTCACTGTTCCCATTAAAGGCGGAGGTGGATATGGATGCGGACGTTTTGATTATAGGAGGAGGTTATGGGGGCTTGGCCACCGGCGCCCTGCTCGCCCATTCCGGGTCTAAGGTTCTCCTGCTGGAAAAATCCTCTATTCTAGGGGGAAGGGCTAGTTATATGGAGAGGGATGGCTTTCTTTTGGACTATGGGCTTCACGACAATCGCTTTGCGGACAGCGGTCCGGCGGCGATCCTCTTTCGCAGACTGGGAAAGGAACTGGAATTCATCGAGCCTGACCAACCGGTTTTCTTCAGCGAGGGGACATTTCAGGCCATTCCCAATAGCCTGCCTAAAATCGTTCGCTCCAAAAGCCTCTCTTTCTCATCTAAAATCAGGGCTGCACGCTACTTAGCCCAGCTGCTTCTATCCAGAACCGAGAAAAAATACGAAGTCAGCCTGGAGGAATTTCTCTCCCGTTGTCCTTCCGAAGAACTTAAGGAACTTTTTTCGGTGCTTTCTGGCATAGGCTTGATCGCGCCGGATTTAAGCAACGCATCCATGGGAGAATTCGCCAGCTTTCTCCGGAACGCCCTCAAGGCTAAGGTGAAGGTGGGCTATCCCCGCAACGGAACTCGGCAGATTATCGAGGGGTTGAGAAAGATAATCGAGGAAAACGGACAGATTTTCCTCAACTCAAGAGTGGAAAAATTTTCCTTAAAAAAAGGCAGGATAACCCAGGTACACACCAAGAATACCTCCTACGCTGCAGAGGTTGTGGTCTGCGCGGTGCCCGTCCAGCAGGTTCCCTCGCTCTTCGGGGGGAAGGACCTTCCCATCAATTTCGTGAAATACGCGAAATCCTTGATTCCCACCGCGGGCATCACCCTAGATTTGGCGTTAAAGGAATCCGTTTCTGACTTAAGAGGCCTCATCGTTACTCCTCAACCCTTGACTATGGGACAGTTCACCTCAAATATCGATCCCTCCACCGCCCCGGAAGGGATGCAGCTGGTCTCCTGGTTCTATCCCCTGCCCGCCCAATGGATGAAGAACCGCGAAAGGATGGAAAAGGAGGAATCCAGGCTCAAAAGTCTCCTATCAGAGATGTTTCCGGGAATTTGGGAAAAGATGGAATGGGAGAGGGTCATGCGGCTGCCTATGGTCGACGGTTTTCTGCCTAAGCCCGGGCAGACAGTGCTGGATAGACCGGGATACAGCATTAGAAATATAGAGAATTTTTTCCTGGTGGGAGACACCACCTGTGCCCCGGGGAACGGGGGAGACGTCGCTTTTAACTCCGCGCTGGAGGCGTTACCCCTGATTCAGCAGTATCTCGGGGAATAACCTTCTGCTCGATAAAACTCCATCTGGAGCAAGAGCGTAACATGGGAGAGTTGGGGTTGGAAAAAGAAAAAGATTATATGCACTTATAAGCGGTGCGATCCAGTCAGACGGGAAGCAGAATCTCACCCGACAAACCCCTTTGGCAATGACGGGATGAATTTGAGTTCAGATGTCGTTTAAGCAACTCCGGTGGCTATCCTTCCCCATTAGCTAAGAGGACATACCATAACGGTCTCCTTTTGCGAAAAAATTAATACTAAATAAGGGAAAAGAAGGGGAAACGACCGGCAGAAAGGAAAGGAGGGATGATGAGGCACACCCATCTTTTAAACGCCGAGGAAGCAGCGCTGGTGATAGTGGATCTCCAGGAGAAGCTGGTGAAGATGGTGCACAACCGCGAGGAGGTGGTGAAGCGCTCCACGCTCATGATCGAACTGGCCAAGATCTACCATATCCCCATATTGATGACCGAGCATTATCCGGAGGGACTGGGTTATACCATCGAGGAGATCAAAACCTGTCTCCCCGCCTACGAGCCGATCTATAAGCGCATCTTCAGCTGCTTCGGCGTAAAGGAATTCAGGGACGCGTTAGTGCGTCTGGAGCGGAAACAACTTATGGTCCTAGGCATAGAGACCCACATATGCGTGAACCAGACCGTGCATGACGCCCTTCTCCGGGGTTACCAAGTTCACGTTATCTCCGACGCCCTGGGCACCAGGTTTCCCCATGACCATCAGGTGGGCATGGAGAAGATGCGGGACGCGGGAGCAATCATAACCACCTCGGAGATGGCCATCTACGAGATTGTGGAGCGGGCGGACACGGAGGAGTTCAAAGAAGTTCTTAAATTGGTAAAATAGAAATTCGGTGAGGGAGTGGAGCGAGCGAGCCGGCCGGGAAAGGAGGCGGGCCCGCGCCTGGAAAATGGATATCATGCCCAATTTCTCCCGCCCCTCAATATGAATTCTATAAAGGAAGGGAATGGGATTTCCGGGAAAGTTGCGCGAGAAGAAGATAACCATGATAATGTACCTATTCGTTCCCGCGGTCACGTTGCTGGCGGTGGGTCTGATAATCGATAATTATTACCTCACCATCTT
>JACVIX010000018.1 GCA_015711725.1 Candidatus Geothermincola primus
TACGTGAAAGGCTATTCCCTGAGGACAGAGGCCTAACCCGGCTGCCTTCTCCATCAGCGATACCGCTTCTTCTGGACTCGTTCCGAACTTGAGCGCGAGGGGAAACATGCTTCCCAGATTACTCACCGCCAGCCGTACCAACACCTTGCTTCTTGGAGCCAGGATGGCCAGCTTCCTCAGCTCTTCTAGAGAATCGAATACGAAGATTCTCACGCCCTTCTCGTAGGCGTGGCGGATGTGAGAGGGAAGTTTAACCGGCGAAGAGAAGATAATGTCATCCGGGGGAACCCCTATTCGGAGAAGTAACTCGGCTTCCTGCTTGGAGCCCACCTCGAACTTGCAGCCCAATTCCTTGAGAGCGGAGAGAACCATCTTGTGATTATTGGCTTTTACCGCGTAATGGATGGAGGCTTGAGGAAAAGCCTTTGAAATATTGCAATAATTACTGCGCACGCGGTCGAGGTCAAACAGGAAAAATGGCGTTTCCAATTGCGCAAATCTTGCATGAAAGTTCCGGTTCATCCCCACCCATCCTTCGTCGGACCGACGAATATTAATGATGTGTTTATTTTTATAATATAAAACTTAACTAATGTCAAACTTGTTTTAATATTGAGAAACCTACTTCTACTCGGATAGAAAATTTTCTATTTGTGGTTACATAACTTGACCCCCTATGCGATATGGTGGCAGACCAATCCTTGACCGGAATTAGCGCGTTCGGTATCTCTAGACAAACGGAAGTAAACGTTTTCGTATCCATTGAGATCCGTAATAGTATCGCGATACTTTATTTAAATTGCTTATAGCGGGCGCGGATTTTATAGTTCAGGTTATACCAATTTTTTTCTGAATATCCTGAATAATATCATTCCCGAAAAACGGAAAGAGATTTCGCTATGTTAAGATATGAACGAAAGAATATCAAAATACCGTGCCAAATTCCTTCATTGAAAAAGGAGGTCTAAAGTTTATGGAAAAGGAAATGGTCATAAAAATCATCGAAGAACGTTGTCCATTTGCCAGAGAGAGCGGGATGCGAGTGAGAGATGTAAGCGATGAAGGCGCAGTCACTATAACCATGGAGGAAAACGAGAACAACCTGAACGCCTTTGGAATAACGCATGCCGGCCCCATCTGTGGTCTGGCGGAGACCACCGGGGGAGCCGCCCTGATGAAATACTTGGATCCCAGGGAATTTATACTGCTCAACGAGGTGCTTAATATACGTTTTATCCATCCCGCCAGGGGAACGTTGAAATGTTCAGTCAGGGTTACCGATGAGGAATTCGCGGCGCTCACGGAAGAAGTCGTCGCAAACGGAAGGGCGGACAAGGCTATGGACCTGAAAATATTCGATACCGAGGGTACTCTGGTAGCGGAAGCGCAGGCTACCTTTCGCATCATGCCCACACCTCCCGAGTATAGAAAATTTTTCGAATAACATAACTTTGCTGGAAACTTGGGGCGGTGCAAAGGCTCGATTAAATTTACGGAGAAGAGATGAAATCGGACAGTGATTTTATGTCGCTATCGTTGGAGGAAGCGAAAAAGGCTTCTGTTCTAGGCGACGTGCCAGTGGGTTGCGTGATCGTCAAGGACAATAAAGTCATCGCCAGGTCATACAATCGAAGGGAAGAGACCGGCGATCCCCTAGCCCACGCCGAAATGCTTGCTTTAAGGCAAGCGGCGGAAGCCATTGGATCATGGAGGCTGGATGGTTGCTCGGTCTATGTCACCTTGGAACCATGTCCCATGTGCGCAGGAGCTTTGGTCCAATCCCGCGTGAGTAGACTAATCTTCGGAGTTAGGGATTTCAAAGCCGGTTCCGCCGGCACCGTGTTCAATCTGGTGAGCGACCCGCGCCTTCCCCATCGAATCGAAGTGATCGACGGTGTCCGCGAGGAGGAGTGTCGCAAGCTCCTATCCGATTTCTTCAATGAGAAGCGTGGGGAATGAGATAAGGGGAGAGGACAAAGTCGATATAGCGATTCTAATCTGTTTTCAGCTTTTTCTGAATCTCACGCGAGAGTTTTATAATCTCCCGTCTATTCGGCATCCATTTTATATGGGCAAGTCCAGCACTATATCAGTATTCAGCATATCACGGCCTAGAAACGTGCAGCGTGGAAACTAATGGATTAAAATTGCGCCCTGAAGCCTAATCGTTTGTATTCTACTTTCTGGCGATGATCAGGCTGGTGGTGCCAAAATGTTTGAAGGGTTGGACATAGAAGGGCAACCTCACGTTCAATCTTTTATCAATCCTCCAGAGCAATGGGAAAAACGACATAGGGTAAATTTCCACCTCACCGAATCCGCAATTCTCGAAGAGCCTTTTCCAATTGAGTGGGTGCAAGACAAACAAATGCGTATCTTCCACCAAAATATTTTTCTTATAAGGGTAGGGGGACGTGCCACAGAACACGCCATCCTTGTTAAGAAGCCGGTAAATCTTTTTTATGGCGTCTATGGGGCTATAAAGGTGTTCCAGCACCTCAATGGCGAGGATGAGGTCGAATTTCTCGCTCTCTTCCATCTCCTCCAATGCCATTAGCTTGAACCTATCGGTTTTGAAATAACGGTTGGCAAATTCCACCGCTTCTGCATCCAATTCTATTCCTTTGTAATTTTCCTTGTGAGGGAGTAATGCATAGAGGCCCCCAATCCCCGATCCAACCTCCAGGATGTGTTGTTCTGGAAATAAATCAACCTTTGAACATATAAAATTAAATAACGTGTCAAACTTCCGGGCGTAAGCGAGGATGTCTTCTTCAGTAAATGTACATTTAAGATGCTCCCTAAACCATTCCTGGTAGGAGGCCTTGGGGTCTTCCAGATCGATCTTGGTCTTTATGTTGTAACTTCCCCGGTAACTTTTAAGAAGCGACCTGCCCTCTTTCCTCAATCTCTCTAAAAATCTTGTGAATAAGGTCATGGTTGTTCACCGAAGAAGTTCATATATATAACGAAGAGGATATTTGTTCCACGTCCTTTCATCTTACACATCTATCCTCATAAAATTTCACATCTTTACATGAATCCCCACGATTCATAGCGATTCATATAGATATACGTCCTTGCTTTAAGTGCGTTTCGTATATTATCTGCCACACCAGACCTTCAATCAAGAAGCGAGAAATGCTTTGCTTCTCGGGGAACACCTCTTTATCAACATTACGTAGTTGATTCAAGTTTCCTACCTAAGAAAAGTAAGCCTTAATCTTTTTTATAAAATTATTGATTAACGTCCTCACCTTGTCGCTCGGCCCATATCTCCGTTTCCCCTAAATTGGGAAATAGATGTGGGGCACTTTCGAAACCAAGGTTACAATCCATGAAGTGAAAAGAAAAATGGCGGAAGGGGTGGGATTCGAACCCACGGTGCGGGTTTAGCGCACAATCGCTTAGCAGGCGATCACCTTCGGCCAGCTCGGTCACCCTTCCGCGCTTGTACAAATTCTTTAACCGATTATCCGCGCTGCAAATTAATTATATGGACAAGCGAATTTAATTTCCACCTCATCGATGTTCTCTCCTCATTCCGAGACGAGTCCGGCAGCCATTACCCTATCAAACTATACCGCTTTCTCCTACCTTAACAAATGTAGCGCTATGATTATCAAATCGAACATTTAGGAGACCGCGTCGTTTCTTCTCCGAATTTCTCGTTTCGCAAGGATAATAAAGTTGCCTTTTTAACTTTTCTAGTCCAAGGTGTGCCCGAAAAAACCATACAGTATCGATTGCGAAATGGCATTTTGCGATTGTCTCAAAATCCGCTATATAATGTACGCGGAGAGGTGCCAGAGCGGACGAATGGGGCGGTCTCGAAAACCGTTGAGCCCTTCGCGGGGTTCCGTGGGTTCGAATCCCACCCTCTCCGCCAAAACAATAATTGAGATTCGCCATATAGATTTGGAGCAGATCGATAGATAAATCCTATCCATTTAATCGACCAAAGCTAGAGGATGAGATTAACCGCCTTCATGCATGGGCCGTAAACACAACGCTATATACAATTGATAAATAGACCTTATTCCATTACCCGAAGAGCGGAACTCTCCTCACAAACTCTTTTCTCAATCCGTTTGGCTGAAGAAGAAAATGTTCATTCGCCGGACAAAACAGCGGCATTCGCTTTATCCCCGCTTTTCTATGCCAATCAGGAACTGATGGACAACTCCAAGTTGATCGCGTCGAATTCGCATCTGTCAAGTTTTTTATATATTTTTCCATGCGATAACACTTCTTTATCTTAACAACCATCTACTTGTCGACAAATCTTCATGATGCATTTCAAGCCCATATCATAATATGATCATGAGAGCCTCCTTTCATTCGTGCAATTTTCATCCACCATTGGAACTCCCAATGCTCACCACCCTATTCCGAATTTGATCTGGACACTTGACAAAACCCTTCCTATTAGATAATTTACAAATAGATATTATTAAAAACGGATATTTGTTAATATGCGAGGATATGTGATCCGATGATGGCAAAAAAATTGAGATGCATGGTAGATCCGGAAATCGTGGAGCTGACGGAAAATTTAAAATTGCTTTCCGATCCCAACAGACTTCGCATCATATGTTATCTTTTACAAGGGGAGAGATGCGTATGCGAAGTGGAGCGGGAACTGGCTATTTCCCAGCAATTGGCCTCCCATCATCTCAATGCTCTGAAAGATCGCGAATTGTTGCGTGTAAGGAGAGAAAGAACCTCTTCCTACTATTCCGTGGTAGAGGAGAAGCTTGATAGCATCATCGATACTTTGCTGCGATACCTAGGAAGTCCAAGGAAAAATGGGCGGGAAGCCGACATCGAATGTTGTCGACATGCACACTTAAATCATGAGAGAGAAGAAAGCATGACAACTAAGAGAGCCTAACCAGAAGGAGAAATATTGATGAAAAACATCGCTGTTTGCCTCGATGAAGAAGATATAATTCGTATCAGTCGCATCCTGGCGGACGATGACAAAGATGAAGCGCTAGCTTTTATCCGAGACGTTTTGGAGAAAAAAGTGAGAAAGGCCGATCGTCCTCACTGTGTTCCAGTCTTTGAGGTTTCCTATCGGCCTAACCAAGCCGATCATTTTGCGAGCAGCGATCCCGCGAAGCGCTCTCGCGTAAATGGTTAAAGCTAAGGAAGGGGATAGATAAACCTTGGGTAATGACAAAATGAACCATTCGAAGCTTATTAACGGTTATGAGTTGGAGATGTTTTCCCCACCCTGCGATCCCGGTTCTCCGGTATGGGTAGCAAGGGTTAAAACAGATGCTATTCTGGGCCCCGTGATGCCCTATTTAAACGCAGAGGTAAAGAATGGCTTTTATGATCCTAGGATACCCACTATAGTCTGGAGGGAGGGCGCGCACAAGTTTGCGCTGAGGGATAGCACCATCAGCATAAACAACCTTAAGGACCGCAACCACGCCGAAAGAGTAGCCAAAAAGGCGATCGAGCGTATAAACGACGTTTGGGAGCGTAGGGATAAAATCACGCCGGATCAAACCACCAGGATTCCCCCCAAGCTCCTGGATGTGCTTCGCATGCTTCCCCGTACTAACTGCGGTAAGTGCGGACTTCCTTCATGTATGGCCTTCGCAGCTTCGCTAATAGAGGGGGAGCGGTGCGTGGAGGATTGTCCCGTTTTACTTGAAGATGAAATGACAGAAAACCTGAGAAATCTCCGAGAAATGGGTCTATAGAAAGAACTAAAAAAGACAAGGGAGAAATTGTAAAAATAAGACATGGAGGTGAATTATATGGACATTAAGGTGTTGGGTCCGGGATGCAAGAAGTGCAAGGCGACCAAAGAAGCCGTCCAACAAGTGATTGACGAGTTGGGACTTGATGCTCACGTGGATGAAGTCACAGATATGAGCGAAATCATGAAATACAACGTACTTACCACTCCCGGGGTGGTAATCGATGGCAAGGTGGTCTCTAAGGGCAAGGTTCCCGACAAGAAGGAGATTAGAAAATGGCTGTCTTCCTGAACCACTTTATTGAATGAGCCTGCAATAAGGTCAGCCATATAAGTTGAAGTGAGTGAAATAAAAAAACAAAGAAACAACGTAAATTGTAATATGGAAAATTTCTTATCCTCTAACGATATAGAATCTAATAACTGAGGAAGAAGAAAATGTTTGGGACATTATCTTTTGGGGGCCTCCTGTGGGAGGGAGTGAGGACTTTATACGAGTATATAGTCGAGCACACCCTCTTCTGCCTCATTCCCGCCTTCTTCATTGCGGGGGGCATCGCTGCTTTCCTCAACACGGCAGCGGTAATGCGCTACTTCGGCCCTAAAACAAATAAAGCTTTGGCATATTCGGTTGCATCGGTCTCCGGAGCCATCCTGGCGGTCTGTTCCTGCACCGTGCTTCCCCTGTTCACCGGGATAAGGGAAAAGGGAGCTGGATTGGGGCCAGCGGTGGCTTTCCTATACTCTTCTCCTGCCATAAACATATTGGCGATGACCTACTCCATCCACCTTCTCGGTTACGACCTGGGGGTCGCTCGCATTATAGGGGCAGTGGGCTTCGCCTTCGTGATTGGACTCATCGTGGCGGCTATATTCCACAAAGAAGAGGAGGCTCGAGTGAGAGCTGAGGAAGCCCGAGAGAAAGCGGCCGAAGAGGGCGAAGCTTTCGCTTACGATGGCGGCAGGGTGCGCCCAGGGTATCAGAATCTCGCCTACTTCGGCGTGCTTATCGCCATACTGGTCTATGGCACCGCTAAGATGCCCACCATCATCAAATACGCCGGTGAAATATTCCTAGTGGCGTTACTCATCTACTTGGTGCGCCGTTGGTTCACCCGCGATGAAGTCAAAACCTGGTTCTCCGAGACCTGGCGTATGGTCAAATTGATCCTTCCCGTACTGCTTATCGGGGTTTTCCTAGTGGGGGTAATCAAGGAACTCATACCACCCAGCGTTATTTCCAGATACGTGGGAGGCAACACCATCAGTGGCAACGCCATAGCCAGCGTCTCCGGCGCCTTCATGTACTTCGCCACTCTTACCGAGGTGCCCATTGTGAAAGGATTGCTGGAGCTGGGCATGGGCAAGGGGCCAGCTCTCGCCCTGATGCTGGCGGGTCCCGCTCTTTCCCTTCCCAGCATGATCGTGCTCATCAGAGTCATGGGTTTCAAAAAAGCGGGCACATATATCCTATTGGTATGTCTCTTCGCCATGTTCACCGGTTATATATTCGGTATATTCTCCCGTTGATCTATCCAAGCGAAAATGGCGATAACTATAGGAGGCATAAACTAGTTTTCCCCCGTGGTTCTCACTTTGTGTATATTGCCAATTAGAGGGTGTTTGTTTAATATTTGAACTTCATCATATCCACGCTGCGGGTACGAAGTATCTAAAATCTCAGTAAGATGTATAAACTCCGCTTAAATGGGTATTATTCATCTAAAGGTTTATAATTTTCGCCATTCATTGCGTCAGTTAGAAAGGAGGACAAAGTTGGGAAAGAAGAAGGCAGCCAGGGAAGCCGAGAAGGCTGAGAAGAGGGAGATGAAAAAGGAGAGACGCAGAAGGAGAAGAAGGAAAGCCCTCATCGGCATGACCATTTCGGGTGGAGCGATGCTTATAATTCAACTGATCCGCGCTCAATCTCAGAAGGCTAAGCAAAGGGTGACCCCTGGTTCAGGAACGGTAACCCAAAAGGACGAGGAGCCAAACGGGCTCTCCTCTATGCTGGGCCAATTGTTGGAGGCATTTCTAAAGGAACCGGCGAAGAAAGCGATCGCCGACACCATGAATGTTGCGGTATCTATCCAGGATATCACCAATCCGGATTTGGCTACCACCATCAGGTTCAAAGGCAGCGACGTGATGGTCGAAAACGGGGTGGCGCCCGATACGCAGATCTACATCGGCACCGAGCTGGAGCTGCTTCTCGCTCTCTCCGGTGCGGGCAAGGGAGCTGAGATGTTAAAGTTCCTCCAAACTGAAGAAGGCAAAAACCTAATCAAGGCTTTCCGGGAAGGAAGATTCAAGGTCAAAGGAGCGGTAACCCATTTAGGCCAGATGATGAAGTTTCAGTCCTTGCTCACCCCCAGCGAGTAGTATAGCTAGCGGGAAATTATGGCGCTGGGTTAAATCCCAGCGCCTTTTTATTTTTTATTTTTTTTATATAATTATTTCGTTCCTCAGCTTTGGCGATTGGCGATTTCTATGCATTCGAAAGGGCATCACATTACCTTCACCGTCTCAAGGCTTCGATTGCGAAAACTGCAACACACCTTCTTCCTTATACATACATTTGCATTATCCCTGTCCAAAGAGTGCCCGTTATCTTATAAACTATCGTTATGATTTAATAAACTGGTCTTATGCCTTATCAACAAGCAAGAGTTGACAAATTAAACCCATTCAATTAATATTTGACTGAACAGTCAGTCATAATTTAAGCGGGGTATTTGTTGCGCGAATTTTCGATATATATATCTACTAATATATCTACTGGACATTACGAGACCATGGTACTGAACCATAACAGATTAACCCTGCGGAATTCTCATGATGAAAGGCGCTCAAAATTTGGCCAGATCTAAGAACAGTCTCGATAAACTCAAAGATAAGCGATATCGCGGCGCTAAAGAATTCCTAGCTGCCATCCTCAGGGAAACCGGAACTGAAATTTCCCTCTCGAAACTCGAGCAATATAAGAAATATAAGTTATTACCCCCTCCCCAAGTCGTCAATGACGAGGAGATTTACGGTGAGGAGCACTTGGAAAGAGTTAAAACCATTGAACATCTGCGGAGCAAATACGGCATGTCTTTAAAGGATATCTCCAGCATCCTTTCTATGGTGGCTTCTTTCGGAGAGCAAGAGATTGTCACCCCGGGGGAATCGTCAAAGGAAATTTCCCGTAAAGAACAGATCATACAGAACGCCTCGGTGATTTTCGAAGCTAAGGGATACGACAGAACCACTATAGATGATATAGCGCAAGCCGCCGGTATAGCCAAGGGTACCTTCTATATTTATTTCAACAATAAAGAAGAGTTGCTCTTGGAAGTGATAAAAAAACTAATCAACCAAACCATAGAATCCATTGAAGCTAAATCCACCGGCGAGAAGGATTTTTTCAAACGCATCATTATCAAAGGTATTGAATTTGTAAATTTATATTTGAGCAAACGAGACCTTTTATTCGTGCTCATTGGGCAAACTGTGGGAAACCCTAGGCTGGCTCGGCAGCTGGAGGAGATTCACCTGAACCTGGTGGGGCCGGTTATAGATGATCTACGCTTCGGTATCAGGAAAGGACAAGTCAGGCCACTGAATGACCTGAAGACAATCGCTTATGGGATGATCGGCATGGGGATGATGATCGCTTATAGGTTGTCTCTTGACCAAAATGCGGACTTTCAGAAAGCTATAGAGGAAGTGGACTCATTTATTAAAGCCGCTCTTGCAAAAAGCCCTTGACCATCCAGATATGAAGAAAGTGTGGCGATCGATCCGTTCTTTATCAAATCTTCCTAAATGATAAACTTATTCTTAGGTCATCCAGCCGACCCGTCATCGAGATATCACCACGACCTCTAGCTACCAATACATCCTGTTGTATAAGTGAGCAGCAATATATAATTAATTGGAGGAAACAGTCACACCATGGAAGAAAAAGACATTTCCCGTTTTTTTGAAAACCTGGAGGAAAGGCTGCTGGGTCTAGGGAAAGATTTTCTTCCTCATCTCCAGGGAAAGAAAGCGGCCATCCTAGAGATAGCCGGTCAAGATAGCATCGCAGCGGCGCTGTGTGCCAGCGAAAGTCATGATGATTTAGAGTTATTTATCCCAACCGTGGCTTATACAGGAACGGAATTCGGATCGCCCCGTGTGCTAGAGGAAAAAATTTACCTGCTGGAGGAGAAATTGAGAGGCCGTGCGCAAGTACTTCCTTTGGTGGTGATGGGCTCCCCAGCTTGGTGGTCAGCGATCAACGGGCGTTACCTTTCCTTGCTGACTCGCCTCTTTGGAAACCCCTTCGTCTGCGTGGGTTGCCATATGTACCTCCATGCGGTTCGCATCCCTTTAGCGAAGGAATTAGATATCGACACAGTGATTTCCGGGGAGAGGGAGAGCCACAGTGGAATGATAAAAATCAATCAATCCCCCCCAGCACTCGACGCCTATTCCAAACTACTATGGGAGTTCGGCATAAACCTACTTCTTCCCCTACGCAAGAAGAAAGATGACGCAGAGATCTCCTCGCTTGTGGGGGAGTGGAAAGAAATTCAAAGGCAGCGGAGTTGCGTGTTATCGGGGAATTACAGAGACCTCGACGGGATTTGCTCTATAAACGGAAGCGGTGAAGCCTTGAATGCGTATCTAAAAGAATATTTACTTCCTGTAACTTTTAAAATAGTGGAGGGCCTATTGCGTGAAGGGAACTCCGACTACATGAAAGTAACAGAAGATACGCTGCGAAAGATCATGGAGGCGCGCGATGAGCGATAGGGCTTTACTGCTAATGCTTGACGGGGTGGGAGATCGCTCCCATGCTTCCCTTAACGGACAGACCCCCTTACAAGCTTCCGTCACACCAAATCTGGACAAGCTGGCCAGCAGGGGTATGTGCGGAATACATTATCCCCTCTACCCCGGCGCCTGCACCGGGAGCGATCTAGCGCATTGGAGCATACTGGGATATCCTCATGAAGAATACCCGGGAAGAGCCCTGCTGCATGGATGGGCTGCGGGAGTGACGATCGCCGAGGGGGAAGTGGCGCTCATGGGGAATATCATTCCTACCCGGAGGGATGGTGATGCCCTCTTTATGCGACGCGACATCAAATTCCCAGAGGAGCTCTGTCGTAAATGGACAATTCTGCTGGAAGGCATCTCCTATCAGAATATCTCCTTTGAGCCCCATTACCTTTGGAAGGAAGAGGTGCTGTTGGTGCTCAAGGGGAAGGCGTCATTTTGCATAACCGATTCTGATCCCTTCTTCCCCCATCTTCCCATCCTGGAGGTACAGCCTTTAGAGGATTCTGACGATAAGGCAGGGGCGCAGGTAACCGCGGAAGCGGTGAACCATTTCCTGAGAGAAGCAAGGAATAGGCTATCTTCTGTCCATCCGGATGCTGCCTTTATCACTAAATGGGCTTCCAGGGAATTGTCCGTGGAACCTTTCTCCAAAAGATGGGGGTTAAAAGCGGCCATCATTTCCTCCGGTCCTCTCTACCACGGACTGGCGCTCAAGTTGGGCATGAAAAGCTCTATGCTCAAGCCCGCCTCCTCCCCCGGGGAAGACCTGAGCGTAAAACTGGAGGAGGCGCGCCTTCTATTTCAAGAAGGCCTCGAACTGGTGATCGTGCATACTAAGGAGACCGACGAAGCGTCTCATTCCGGAAACCCAATAAATAAAGTAAGGGTATTGGAGGAACTGGATGCGGCAATCGAACTATTTCCGGATATATTCGATGACGACGACATACTTAAAATCGTAACTGGAGATCACAGTACCTCCAGCGAAATTCACCCTCGCCTTATTCACTCAGGAGAGCCTGTTCCTTTAATTATGGCAGGGAAAAGAGTGCGCAGAGATGGGGTAGTTCGTTTCGACGAAGTAAGCTGCGCTCAAGGCGCTTTAGGATTGTTCAAAGGTCGCTACCTTATGTCGCTTATTCTCAATTTTCTCAATCGTGCCTGTTTTCACAGTTCCCGTCCACTTCCCCGTCAGGTCCCCTTCCTCCCCATGGAGGGAAAACCTCTGTTATTCAGTTGAATCCAAAGGCTAAACAATCTAAAGTTCATCATTTGGCGGTGGAAAAGGCGAAAGAGTTGGGGATTTTGAATATACGTGATGTTTTGAAAAAGAAAAGGCTAGCAAGAAAATATGACAAATCAAAATTTCAAGCGTTAAAATTTAGATGGTATTGAAGGCGAGATAGTAGTAGTTTGCGAATGATCCGTAAATATAGAGCGTGAAGACACGATGAAGAATGGATTCGCCAATAGCAAAATAATACATCCTCAGGTTAAACTCTCGGAATTAACTGTGAAAAGTTACATAAATGATACCAAATAACCCCACCTCGTTAGATTTGCTTTTCGATTTCACGATAGAAAGGAGTTGGCTTTGAAAGAACCAAGTCCAGAAAAAAAATTGAGAGTGGTGGAGGACAAATGCACCGGCTGCCTCAACTGCGCTCTCATCTGTTCTTTCTCCCATGTGCAAGAGTTCAATCCTGAGAAGTCATTAATAAGAATAAAGGGAACTCCTGAACTCCTCAGCATAGAGATAGATGATCGCTGCGATCATTGCATGCTCTGCGCCAAATATTGCGCGTATGGGGCGCTGGAAATTGCTAGAACGGGGAGTTGAGAGAAATGGCATATCACGCTTACTCCGGCAAAATCCTTTTCGTCGATCTTGATTCTGGAAAGAGCGCCCGCGAACCCCTGCCGGAGAACTGGTGTGTGGAACATCTAGGAGGTTTCGGCATCAACAATCGCTTGTGCTGGGAGTTGATGACCCCCGGCACACCTCCTTTAGACTCCTCCAATCCAGTGATACTGGGAGCTGGTCCTCTGGTGGGCACCCTCGCTCCGGGGGCAAGCAGGATCATGGGTAACACCAGATTTCCGTTAACCGGGGCGGTGGCATCCGCCAGCGGCGCCATGGGCTTAGGAGCACGGCTCAAATGGGCGGGCTACGACCATTTGGTGATAAGAGGCGCCGCCTATCGACCCTCCTATATTCTCATCGATGATAGTGAGGCTCAGATCATCCCCGCCGAAGACCTATGGGGACTGGATATCCACGACGCCACCGATAAACTCTGGGAAACTCACCCGGGATCAAGCGTCCTTGCCATCGGCCCCGCGGGCGAAAACCTAGTCCATTTTAGCCTAGCCATTATTGACAAATGCGCCACTTTGGGAAGGGGAGGCTTAGGAGCCGTTCTAGGCTCCAAAAAACTTAAGGCGGTAGTGGTTCGTGGAAGTGGAGGAGTTAAGGTTGCGGATCCCAAAGGATTTTTACGTATAGTAAATAATTTATACAGGCGTATGGAGCGATGGGAGCTGAAGGATGCCGCCTTGGCGTTGGGGATGATCGGTGGCTGGGAGATCTACCTTAATCAGCTGGCTTCCGGGGTCAGTGAGGAAGAGAGGGAGCGTATCAAAGAAGCTTTCGGACCCCAAGCATACCTGGAATTTGAACGTCGTCGTATCTCTTGTCCCAGTTGCTTTTTAGGCGATAAGGACCGGCTCGGCTGGGACATGCGAAGCACCTGCAGCACTTCTTTTCTCAATGCCGCCATTTTAGGGGCGGCGCTGGGGCTGAATAATGCCAAGGAAGCGGTTCTCCTCCTCGATCTTCTCGACCGACTGGGCATCTGCTTCTTCACTTATCTTAACCTCTATCTCTTCCTTCTCGACCTGAAAGAGCGCGAAATCACGGATATCAAACGATATGGAGAATTTCTTGACCTAAATGGCTTGAAGGGGGCAATAAAATTGGCGAAATCCATCGCCTTCCGCAAAGGCCTGGGTGATCTTCTCTCTCTGGGATGGGATAATATCATCGACTACTTCGGTTCCCAAGCGGAGGAGTATGCTTCGGTCATAAGGGGTCAGGATTGCATCTACGACCCGCGGGTAAGCGGGCTGGGAACCATGGAGTTTGAACAACTGGTCTCCCCTCGGGGTCCCACTTCCGCTTCCGCCGGCTCCCCCACCTATCTGCCCGGTCTCCCTCGCGAGAAAATGGTACGCCTAACCTCTCGCATGGGAGTTCCCGAGGATGCTTTGGAACGTATATATCCAAACGATCAGGCCGTAAACGTGGGGAGGCTGACCCGCTATGCCGAGGATTGGTTCTCCCTCTTCAGCAGCCTGGGGGTGTGCAATCGCCATCAAATCAATCGTCTCTACCACGTGGACATTTTTAGAGATCTCTTTCATGCGGCGACTGGGATTGACCTTACCCCAAAGGAGATAATGGAATGCGCCGCCGCAAACTGGGAACTTTACCGCCGCCTCAATGAGAGAGAAGGTCTTGGCAGGGAGAGCGACCGCATCCCCTCCTCATGGCTTACGGAAGAACGTATAAGTAGAAGAGAGGGCACCCTTATGGACTATTCAAGGAAAAAGAGGCTAACTCGTAAAGATCTTATGCAGCTCTTGGACGACTATTACGATGAGCGCAGCAGGTAGTCCTCTTTTTCTCATAGGCTTTCCCAAATACGCTTAATTGGACTCGTGAGCCATAGTTTTTTAAGCGCAGCAGGTAGTCCTCTTTTTCTCCTAGGCTTTCCCTGCCTCATACCAACGAGCCCTCTTATCTCCTCAGCGTTTGACTTAGGCTTCCTGTCGAGGAAGAAGCGCCCGTTTCCCGCACCTATTATATTAAATCGTATTATCAAAATTGATTGTAATCAGGGATAGTGATTTTCTGACTCCTCAATCGGTTAAGTTAATATGCAAAAACATGGGAAACGAATTTTCCGACACTATGGTTAAGAATCATTAATATAATTTTGAAAATGTACTTCACCTACTCTTTCGGGATTTTTTAGTCATATCATATCCGCAAAATGTCGCCTGGTTTTGTTCTCTAATGAAATATTGATATAGTTGCTTAAGTATACCATGTTGACAAACTATATTTATATATATAAAATGTTAAAAGGTATCGTGATTTATGGTGGGGAAAGGAGCGAGAGATGAAGTTAGCTCTCATAGATATAAAACGACTGACCTCATCTCGGGGACAGTCCACCGTGGAGTTCGCCCTGGTTTTCCCCTTTCTTCTTATCATATTTTTACTCTTCGCCCAAGCAGTTATGGTATTGAGAGCGCAGATTATCGTTACCGGGGCCGCGCGGGAAGCGGCTCGTAAGGGAGTGGAAACCGCAAGCGATGTCCTGATCAAGGGCGCCGCCTACAAAGCCTCAAACGGGCTGGACCCGAATCGAATGAAAGTAGAGGTGATCTGCCCTCACCGCAAACGAGGCGAGCCAGTCACAGTGCGCATCAACTACCGGGTTCCTCTCTATATACCTGGACTCCAGCACTTGTTTCCCTCCGAGGTCAACGTGCGCGGCGAATCTACCATGCGGGTGGAGAACGAGGGAAAGGTTTAACCTATGGAAGTTTCGATTACCAGCTTTGATACCAGAAAGAGACCTATCCATTACATGCGGAAATTTCGAGAAGAGAGGGGCGCCATTACCATCTTGACGGTCACGCTTATTGCCATCATGTTCATGCTAGGCGTGTTCTTATTCGATATCATGGTCTTCTTCCGCACCAAAGGCGAAGCTCAATCGGCGGCTGATGCAGCTTCTAAAGCGGCGGGTCTGGAGTTAACCCCCCTATTCGGCGTGGGAAATGACCCTCGGGGAGCCGCTTCACGTTTTGCTAAACTAAATCACGCCGAAATGGTTGACTTTCAAACTGGTTCTTACCGTGGGATGCCCACGGTAACCGTCAAGGTGCGTAAACATGTTCGCACTCTCTTTCTTCCCCCTGGAAAAGGCGGCTTTTATTTGACAGCAACTTCAAAAACCTATCTGGACTTGAATCCTAAATAGGACTACTTACGAAACCATGAGCGTGATATCATGCGGGAAATTAAAAGAAACGGAAATCGATAACCATGCGTGACTTAGCTCTACCTCAATCGATGACGCGCCTTTTTGCGCGTCCATGCCAACGTTAAGATAAAGTTATAAGGAAAAAGGTAACCCGAAAGCCATTTGTAACCCAAAGACATTTGAAAAGATCGAATCAAGCTTCGTCAAAAGTTATTTTCTTCGGGCAATTAACACAACATCTTCTTGACGAAAACTAAACTCATTTCCTTAAAATCTGTTCGCTTCAGCCTTCCCAGATGTTTCAAAGCGGAGAGGAGACTAATACCTCGAAAAAACATAAAAAGTCTGATTTAAATCCCACCTTTTATTTAAGATGGCGGACAGGAAGAGGAGGTTTACGCCATGCCTATAACGTGTCGAAGAGCAACATGGATAGCTCATAGCCTTCCATGCTGCCACGTTTTTGCCATGCCTATAACGTGTTCAAGAGGCTTCCTTATCATTTAAACCTGAACGGTAAATTCACGTTAATCCGTATGAGAAAGTTGAGATATCGAAATAGCGGGGAAAATATTAATTCACCTTTAGTAGTTTTATGTAACGTCTTATTATCCTGGCTAAAGGGTAATGAGGACCTGAACCTAACAAAATTCTTCCCGACTCAATAGATGAAGAAGGGGAAGATGTCTACCTTCCAAAGGCCTCCCTCAAAAACTAAACTAACTTTTGAGGTCTCTTCCTGCAAATTCCCCCGGCTTCCAAAGTAGAAGGTCACATCGGCTGATACCTTCTTTTCCGACTCCATCTCTATTTGGCTAGTATCGATTTTGTAACTTCGCGCCTCCCCGAAGATTCCCGCGAATTCAGCGTTCGTCCACGGCTTGGTTAAACGGTGCTGTTCCTTGTATGCCTTAGTCAGGTGCTCGAATATATATTTAGTGTCTTTACTGATACAGGCGTCCAGAAACTTCTTCAGTGCAGAGGAGGCCTATGAGATCTTTTCCTCTTTCCCTTCCTCGGTTTGAACAGGAGTTGCGCTTTTCCAATCCAGGTCCGTGAAACTATCCACCCCCCAGATATCCCCTTTGGTCAGCACCAGGGTCTCCTCTTTCTTGCCATAGCTTCCATAATCTATCAGAACAGCTATGATGGCCCTGTCGTTCTCCAGGACCAGGTCGCTATCTGGCTGAAAGCGGTATCCTTGAAACGTTCCTAGCGCGTTTTTAAGATCTTCCCTGCCAATATTTTCTTCTAGTCCATTTTCCTCCTTATACCTATCCGTAAGCATTGACACAATTACGTCAATCTCCTGGTTTCCACAAGCGTCTAAGAAGGTAACCGCGGCATTCTCCACTTCCGTCCTCCGTTGGGAAACAGCATCGATATTCTGCCCGCAACTACCATTTAGCAAAATAATGGTTATTAAAATCCAGGTGAATGCAATTACTTTTTCTCTTGTGGACATGTTCTTCTTCTCCCTCTCGATAATATAATGCCACTTTATTTTAAAGGTTCTCTTTTTTCTTATTATTCCTTCTCGCAACTTTTCCCTTTTACTCTTCACTTCCTTAATCTGGGCATGTAAACAGCAAGTGACCTACCTCCGAAGGACATAAAATATAAATTTGCTTTAACCTTTAAAATGTTCCTATCCTTCTTTAAAAGCATATTTCTCTTTTTATAAAATCGAATAATGTTCTACTTGTTTGGCCATGTACAAGACAGATTTGTAAATCAATCTTCAAACGCAATACTTTGAGCCTTTTTCTTTAAACGCAACGCAGATAAGTACATGATATCTCTATCGCCATAATTACATCGTTCCCCAGGATAGCAATATACAAAGCAGTTCACGTTATTCGTCTCATGGATAAACTTATATCGCCATCAATACATCATTGCCCCAGGACAGAACCCTAAGCCCAATATAGTTTCCTTCGCCAACTAAAAGTCAAACAACTATTCCGGAGCAAAAACCAATGTCAAAGCATCTAATGGGTGTAGATTATAAGGCGTGTTTCTCGTTTCTATTTATAGAAACCAGATTTGAGATAATTTCAACGAACGAAAAGGGAGAATAAAGACGATGGATATTAACTCGAAAGTCGAGGCTATAGAAGATAGAATTCTTATCAACCCGAATTTTCGCCATTACACCATGTTGATCAGTTACCTGACCTCGAACCATAAAGTTCGCAATGAAGAACGCTCAAGGCTTATAAAGTTGTGCCTTCTAAAATGGCATCCCTGCAACGCGGAATAGCTTGAATAGAAATGCTGCCCAGAGGTGTTAGACCATGGCAATTAGCACCGATGAAGGGAATTCTTTCCACAATTTGAATATACTTAGAAGAGAAAGGTCTCAGCTGTTGGATGCCTCCGACGAGACTACCGATGAAGCTATCTTTAAACACATGTGCCAGGGAAGCACATCGAGAGAACGGGTAGACTATGTTGGGTTTGCTGTTCTTGCTGGCGGTACTGCGACTCGATCCTCAGCAAGAGAGGGAGCTGGTGGAGAGGGCAAAGACTTCCAGCTTCGCCTTTGGGGAGCTATACGACCATTACTTTCCCATCATCTATGGTTACGTTCTGAAGAGGGTGGGAAATCAGGAGGACGCGGAAGATATCGCTTCCCTCACTTTCGAGAGAGCTCTCAAAAATATCGATCGCTTCGAGTGGAAGGGGGTCTCGTTTTCTGCATGGCTCTACCGTATAGCCACGAATATCATCACCGATTATTTCCGCTCCAAGGGCAGCCACCGCCAGGTCTCCTTCCAAGAAGTAGAAGGGATGATCCCAGCCATGGAAATGGACGCCGCGAAAATCGAGATGATCGCGAGGTTGATGGAGATAATAGGACGACTGCCGACATCCTACCAACATATGCTCACCCTCAAGTTCTATGAGGGTTTGACCCTTGACGAGATGAGCGAGACTCTGGGTTTGAGCAAAAAGACAGTCACCATGAAACTTTACAGGAGCATGAAGGCCTTGCGTAAGTTGGTCATGGAAAGCGGCTTAGAGTTAAGTTGAGAAGGTACGAGATATGCGCAGAGGCAAGAGGGCGGATTGGTTAATAAAATACTTTGAAGGCGCTCAGTTGAGTCCGCAGACAGCACAGGACTCTCAATTGATGGGAATATTGCATCTAGCCGAATCGCTGAAGTTCGCCTCCCTACTACGACCCGCTCCCAATCCAGAGGCACAAGCAGCGATAAGAAACAGATTGGTCTTTATGCATCGGGAGTCTGTAGGCGCGAGGAAGAAAAGATTTGGGCTCTTCCGCGATCATCTCCTAAGGCCAGTTCTCGTGGATGAAAGATTATGGGCATATAGAACGGCAGTAGCCTTCTCTATAATCGCCATCTTAGTAGTGGGGCTATGGTTCGCCGTGACTAGAATTCAACCCAAAGCTCCTCCTGCCGCCCTAGCCATCACCATAACCTCTGAGGTAGAGGTGGAAGTGAAGCTTCCTGGGGAGGATTGGAGAAAGGTGAAGGGACCATATCAGCTACCTCAGGAATGCGAGATTCGAACTCTCTCTCAGCGCGCCGAGGTGGATTTGGGAGGTATCGCTCTCTTTCGCTTGGATTACCAGAGCCATATGGAGATAGCCGAAGCTAACTCAGAATCTGTCCAAATGACAATATTGTCAGGCAGAGCTTATCATCGCATCAATGAAAATCTTCAATACAGGGTAGGCATGGACCAGGCTAGCTGTCTCGCCATGGGAACAGCGTTGGACACAGAGCTCTCCGGGGGAGAAATCCGAGCCATACTTGCCATTCAACGGGACGTAAGGGTCTTCTTTAGGGAGAAGAAATATTTGCTAGCTCAAGGCAACCTTTTTGACCTGGGACAACCTGAACAAGAGCAGGAGGAGGCAAGAATATCTCCCATACCCCTGGATATTTTAAAATCCGAATGGCTCATGTGGAATAAACAGTTGGACGAGTTGAGAGGTTGGGATACGGGGATACTCTCAGGAGTCACTCCGGACGAACGCATAGAGCCACCTCCTCCCCTATCCGGCGAGATCGACCTGAGCGCTTACGAAACTTCGGAGGGGATTAGGCTGGAGTGGCAAGTATCTTTGGTTGAACCGGAAAGCTTTGCCATCCTGCGTTCTTCCAGCTCTAACCAACTTCTATATCCCAGAGACCTTTATGCCGAGATCACCAGGAGTTCCACCAGAGCTTTCCTGGATACCAAATATACCCAGGGATATATCTATTTCTACCGAATCGCTATGTTTTCAGAAGGGAAAATTATCTATAGCGACACGGTGAGAGTGGCAACTAAAAGGCCTACTTCCGGCAACATTGTTCTCACCTCGGTGCTTCTACAATCCAGTCCAGGCGTATACTCCATTCAGCTTAAGTGGATAGCTGAAGGAGATCTGAAGCTAGAGGGTTGGGTTATCTGCAGAACTTCCAATGATTACGAGCCCACCTATCCCCCCCGATCCGGCGAGGATTTCTACGTATTTAAAAATTTTGATGGGCCTAAGGGTTCATATATCGACTCCTATAATCTCGAGCCAGGTGAGGTTTACCATTACAGAGTGGCCGGCCTCTACCAAGGAGCAGTGGTGATATATTCAAACCTCACTTCCCAGACTATCCCATTTTACTAGAATTTAGCGATTGACCTATCTCTTAATATATAAATAAGTGATTGGTTGAATTCTATTTACTATGAGAAAGTTTTACTGATTCTTGAGTGGGCTATAGGAATTTTTTATGTAAATTCAGTAAAATGTCGGTCTTACTGCTCTGCCTCTCTCAGCATCTCGAACAACAATCATGTAGAAGAACTAGCAACAACAGCTTATCCCGCCTGCATGAGTTAAACAGAGTCAAACTCAGTCGAATTCCACAAGTTGCGCTGTGCAATGCGTGATGTTGACTTTATTTATCACCACGGTCTAATATTTTACTGCGTGAGAGGACATCGGGAACTAGCATTAAGTTCCAATTACCAATAAAGGAGGTCAGCGGGCAAGATGTTGGGACTCTTCCAAAGCTTCGGAGTGCCGGAACTTCTGATAATCCTGGGTATCGCGCTTATAATTTTCGGACCCAGCCGCCTTCCACAGATCGGTCGCTCCATAGGTAAAGCCATTCGCGAATTCCGAGAGGGCAGCACCGAGGTGACCAAAGCCATACAGGAAGGTTTGGAGGAACCGGAACAGAAAAAGGCTAAAAAAACTAAGAAAACCGAGGCAGCTGAAGGAGAAGCTGAGGACTGAAACAAATCCCGAGCGAAAAATTTCTCGACATTCTATTCACAACTCCCCATATGACCATCGGTGAATAACCACTCTTTTTAAGTGATGGAGGCTAGCGTGGCCGATCAGAAGATGACCTTCATCGAACATCTGGAGGAGCTGCGCAGGAGAATCATCATCGCCCTTCTAGCCATGATGGTGGCGATGGCCGTTTGCTACCTCTACTCCTGGAAAATTCTTGATATACTCAAAAACCCAGCTACCAAGGCTTCCATACCACTCAACCTCCATTACTTCTCGGTTCTAGAACCTTTCATGGTGAGATTCAAAATCGCCCTTTACGCGGGCATAGTCCTAGCCTTACCGGTTATTCTATTCGAGATTCTGGCCTTCATCGCCCCCGCATTGCGCAAAAGAGAGAAGAAGGTCATGTATACATCGCTTGCCCTGATCATTGGCTTTTTTATACTTGGCACTGTCTTCTGTTATTTCTATATCCTCCCAGCTGGTCTTAACTGGCTAGTTGGACAAGCGGGCAATCGTCTAACCCCCACTTTAAGGGCGGAAGATTATATAGGCATCGTCGCCTTGCTCCTTCTGGCTTTGGGTATAACCTTCGAGACCCCCCTGTTGATATTCTTGGTAGTCAGGCTGGGCATTATCACGCCTCAGAGATTACATAAGAACTGGCGCGTAGCGGTAATCGTGATTCTTTGTTTCGCGGCGTTTATCACTCCAGATTGGAATCCCGTGACTATGATTCTGGTGGCCGTTCCCATGTTTTTTCTATACGAAGCCAGCATAATGTTCGCTATGTTAGGCTTGCGGAAGAGGGAAAGATTAGAGTAAAAATTATAAAGTGAAAATATCGATGACAAGTTAATTTCAATTTGTATCATTATTTTTCTGTTATAATCTCTACTCGTGATAAAATGGCGCGAGTCACACAGTCGGGTTGATTATTTTCATAAGATTACCATAGATATTTAGGAGGTCGATGGAGATAGGCGATTTTAAACTTAAGCAGCGAAAAATCACCAAGAAGTTAGTCAAACAGAAAACTAAAGAGAGCGAGGAAACCTTCCCACGGTTGAAAGATCTCATGAGGCTTTATCGCGAGATATTTGGGGTCCAGAGGAAATACTTACCAACGGTGGACATAACTATAAAGCCACTGAGTGACCTTCAGATAAGGGCGCGGGTGGAAGAAGGGATTCCGCTTATCGATAGACAAGAGATGGAAATCGACTACTCCTTCTTTCGCACCATCTTCCTAGATATAGCCAAAGTTTTCTTAAAGAGAGGCAAAAATTTATCGGATGAAACAAAGTCATTTTTGCTAGGAGACAATCTGGATAGCGGCACTTTAAAAGAACTGGGAGAAGCTTTTTTGCATGGCCAAGTTGATTATCTGGAGAGGCAAGCGGAAGAGTTGAAAGTGGAATCTTCGATCTTGAAAATGATGCTTCATCTCACCTTCGCGGTTTTTTTCGAAAAGATCGCCCTGCAATATCAGAAAAAAGCTGACCTGGATCAGGTCACAAGCATAGGTTGCCCTATATGCGGGAGTCCTCCTATGATGGGATTCAATCGGGAAGGCGACGGACTGCGTGTCTTGGAATGTTCTCTATGTGGAAGCCGCTGGGGCGTTCCTCGCTTGGCTTGTCCATTTTGTCACGATTCGCAACAGGAAGGTCTTAAATATGTCTTCGTGGAAGGGGATAACAAGAGGCGTATCTACACCTGCGAGCGCTGCAAGAGATATATCAAGATCGTGGACCGAATGGGTGAGCCAGGAGAAGTACTGCTCCCTGTGGAGGATCTTCTCACCGGTCACCTAGACCAGCTGGCGAAAGAAAGGGGATATATCCGTTCATGCGCCAGCGTATTCTCATGATAGAAGCAGATTAGATAAGAAGAAAGCACTTGTAAGAATATCTTGCTAATTTCTAGCTAACAATAATATAATATCTTCGATTTATTTTAGGATTTGCCTATAACTAATAGATCTCCTTGAAAAATAAATATTGCATATTGCGTCGGGTAACCATTTATTGCTTTTCATAACGTTAAAGTTATTTCTATGAGCTCAAGCTTGTAGTTCATTAATCGATGAGTTCCGGCGAGAACGACATTTTAATAATACGTAATCTTTTTAATCGATACTGTAGTTGTAGGCTTATAGAGGAAAGTGGGGGTAAAGCATGGAACTTACGCGAAGAGGTTTCCTGAAGCTCTCAGGTGCTGGCATCGGCACCGCCGCTCTAGTAAGCATGGGATTCAATATCTCAGCTTACGCTGCTGGTATGGAATTGCGTACCAGTACCGCCACAGAGACCACCACGGTCTGCCCTTACTGCTCAGTGGGGTGTTCCGCCATCGTGAGTGTCATCGACGGCAAACCCGTGGCTATTGAAGGCCTTCCGGACAGTCCGGTTAACCGGGGGAGCCTCTGTTCTAAGGGACAGGCCATCCTTCAGGTATCCACCAGCGACAGAAGGTTAAACAAAGTACGCGTGCGCGAGCCCAACTCCGAGGAATGGAAGGAGATTTCCTGGGAGAAGGCGCTCGACGAGATCGCGGAGCTGATCAAAGAAACCAGAGACGCCAACTTTAAAATCAAGGACGACAAGGGAATAACCGTAAATCGTTGTGACGCCATCGCCAACCTAGGTGGCGCGGCTCTGGACAACGAAGAACTTCATATGATCACCAAATTCGCCAGAGCCCTGGGGCTCGTCTACATCGAGCACCAGGCGCGTATATGACACTCCTCCACGGTCTCCAGTCTTGGAGCCACGTATGGACGGGGAGCCATGACCAATCACTGGGCGGATTTAAAGAACGCCGACGTCTTCATGGTATGCGGAGCCAACCCCGCCGAAAACCATCCTTGCTCCTGGAAGTGGGTTGAGGAAGCGCGGGACAAAAGGGGAGCCAAACTCATCGTGGTGGATCCCCGGTTCACCCGCACAGCGGCGAAAGCGGATTATTTTTCTTTTATCCGCCCGGGAACCGATATCGCTTTCTTCGGCGGTTTGATCAATTATGCCATGGAGAAAAACTACATCCAGTGGGAGTATGTACAGAACTATACCAACGCCCCCAATGTGGTGGATCCTAGTTTCTCTTTCGACGTTAAAACCGGTCATTTCAACGGGTGGGACAGCGAGAAAAAAGCATATAAAAAAGCGACTGATATATGGAAGCTGGTCTACCAGGACCCCAATACTCCGCAAAGGGTGGCGTTGATCGAAGTAACCGACATGGTCAACGCCAGGGGGAAACCCACGGGCATGATCAATGGGGACCCGAAAACTTGCAGGGTGCGTACGGAAGATCCCCTCTATCCCCAGACCGTATTCGCCAAGCTGAAAGAACACTACTCCCGTTACACTCCAGAGACTATCGAAAAAGTGTGTGGGATCCCCAAAGAAAAATTCATCGATATCGCCGAGGCTTATTGCGGCGGCACTTATAAACCGGAGAAATCCGGTAATTTGATGTATGCCATGGGGCTCACCCAGCATACAGTCGGAGTTCAGAATATTCGCACCTTCGCTATGCTCCAGCTGCTGCTGGGCAATACGGGTATGCCAGGCGGCGGGATCAATGCCCTGAGAGGCGAGTCCAATGTGCAAGGTTCCACTGACGCTGGCGCTCTCTATCATATCCTTCCTGGTTACCTACCCGTCCCCGACTCCGTCACCCTTAACAGCCTCGATGCCTACAATGCGGCTTACTCTAAGGAAAAGATCGGTGGTTTTTGGGTAAATCGCAGCAAATTTATCGCTAGTCTGCTGGTCTCCTACTGGGGGGATTACGCCAGAAAGGACCTGAAAAAAGCCTTCGATCTGCTCCCCAAGAGAGACGGAACTAAAGACTACTCCCATATACCCTTATTCGAAGACATGTACCAGGGGATTATCAAAGGGATGATCAGCTGGGGTCAGAACCCACCGGTGGGAGGCCCCAACGCCAATCTGGAGTCTAAAGCTCTTGAGAACCTGGATTGGCTGGTAGCCATCGACCTATGGGACACCGAGCTGATGAATTTCTGGCGTCGTCCCGGTGCCAATCCTAAGGAGATAAAGACCAAGGTTTACGCTCTGCCCGCCGCCTCATCCATTGAGAAAAGCGGGTCGATAACCAATTCCGGGAGGCTCGCGCAGTTCCGTTGGAAGGCGGTAGAGCCTCCTGGCGAGGCAAAAAGCGACCTATGGATCGTGGACCAGTTGGCACAAAGGCTGAAAAAACTTTATGAAGCCGACAACGGAGCGCCCAACCGCGAGGCTATCACCAACTTGTTCTGGGATTACGAGCGGGACGAGCACGGCGAGATCGAGGTGGACAACATCGCCCTGGAATTGGGCGGATTCAAGTGGCCTACCGATGTCAAAGGAACCCAAGATTTCTGGGAGAAAGCCCGCAAGAATGTCCTGCTTAACTTTACCGAGCTCAAGGATGATGGAAGCACCGCCTGCATCAACTGGATTTATTCTGGAATGTGGGCTAAGGAGGATGACGCGGGACTCAAGATTATCAACGAAAAAGTAGGGTTACCCAAGAATCAAGTCCCTCGCAACAAGTCCAAGTGGCAGTTCCAGTATGATCCCCAGAATATCTATAAGGACCAACCACCCCTTTCCCTCAATCCCTTATGGGCATATGCTTGGCCCATCAACCGCCGTATAATCTACAATCGTTGTTCAGCTGATTATAACGGGGTGCCCTGGGCAAAAGATAAAGCTCTGGTAAGCTGGGACGGAACCAAGTGGGTAAACAACGACGTTCCTGATTTCTCCTTCCGTACCAAGGATCCCTCCGGCAACTTTGTGCAGGTTCCGCCTGCTGTCTCCGCCTCCGGAGTGGATGCAGGACCCTTCCTAATGAACATCGAAAAGGGCAACCAGGTGGGACAGCTATTCGGCAACAGGACCAAAGAAGGGCCCTTCCCTGAACATTATGAACCTCGGGAGAGTCCAGTGAAAAACCTGCTCAACGGAGCCCAGTGGAATCCCACTATAAAATCGGAGTACAACTCGGCGAAAGAACAGCCAGACCTTTATGGGTTCGCCGAAGTGGGAGATCCTGAATATCCTTACGTAGGAACCACTTACAGGCTCACTGAGCACTGGCAAGCCGGGCAGATGACCAGAAATCTCACCTGGCTGGGAGAGGCTATGCCGGAGATGTTCGTGGAGATTTCCAAGGAGTTAGCCGAGGAGAAAGGCATCAAGAAAGGCGACTTGGTGGAGGTATACAGCAAGAGGGGCAAGGTCCAAGGAATCGCGGTAGTTACCCCCCGTCTACCTCGGCTAACTTTAGTCGATGGAAATGGCGGCATCAAAAAGGTAGATATTGTGGGCATGGTCTGGCACTTCGGTTACACCGGGCTCTTCCCAGGCGGTCCGGAGCGAGATAAAATACCCAAGATAAGTTATGCCGCCAACCAGCTTACGCCTCATGTGGGGGACGCAAATACCACTATACCTGAATATAAAGCGTTCCTCGTCAACATAAGGAAGGTGAGCTAAGATGCCGAAAGCTATACTATTCGACGCCAGTAAATGCACAGGCTGCAGGGCTTGCCAGGTCGCCTGCAAAAGCTGGAATCAGCGGGAATATACGGAAACCCATAATAACGGCACCTATGAGAATCCTCTGGAGCTCACATCTCAGTGCTGGATGCGCATACTCTTCAACGAACCGGAGGAGGTAAAGGACGTAAATGACCTACGTTGGTATTTCACCAAATACCAATGCATGCACTGCGAAGAAGCTACCTGTGTAAAGGTTTGCCCCAGCGGAGCCACCAAAAAGTACAAGGTAAGCGACGATGACGCCGAGGCTTACGTGGTGATGACCGATCCCAAGAAATGCATAGGTTGCAATTACTGCGTGGCCACCTGCCCATTCTCCGCCTGCCGTTATGACGCCAAAGAGAAGGGCATCTTCCGCTGCCGACTGTGCATTGACCGCATCTCCCATAATTCCAGCGATTTTCCGTTCGAGAGCAAGCCTGATTTCACCGAGGAGATGAAAAAGAAATACCCTCGCAATATCCCTGCTTGCGTGCATACCTGCACCTCTGGCGCGCTTTCATTTGGGGAGAGGGAAGATTTGTTGAAAAAAGCGGAGGAACGTAAGGATTTCCTCAAAAACAAGCGAAATCGCCAAAATGCGCAAATCTACGGTGTAAACGAGTTAGATGGCTTGCATTACATCTATGTATTAGAGGATAATCCAGAGGCTTACGGATTGCCTAAAAATCCTACAGTACCTGCAGGTGTAACCGCGTTTGAAGCTCTGGTAAAGCCAGGATACCCATGGGGCGGCATCGCTTTGGTTGGTTTAATCGCTGCCGCCGGTATCAATTTCGTGATCAATAAGCGGAACCAGGGCTTGGAGAGAAAGGAGGGATGAGATGGCTGCTGAATTAAAAACCTTCAAAGGAGGCATCCACCCTCCCTACAATAAAGAGCTTTCCTCAGGTAAGGCCATCGCCGAGGCTCCCATCCCCGATGAGTTGATAATTCCTCTTCAGCAGCATATCGGGGCTCCCTGCGCTCCCCTGGTCTCCCCCGGCGACAAAGTCAAAGTGGGGCAGAAGATTGGGGAAGCCGAGGCTTTCGTCTCTGCTCCGGTGCACGCCTCGGTATCCGGCACGGTCAAGTCTATCGAGGAAGTGGCTAATTTCACTGGTGCCATGGTAAAAAGCGTGATTATCACCCCAGATCCCCAGCAAGAGGCATTCTCCGGCACCCCCCGGGACACCGAAAACCTCTCCCAGGAGGAGCTAAGGGGGATAGCCCGAGAGGCGGGATTAGTGGGCATGGGCGGGGCGGCCTTTCCCACCCACGTCAAGCTCACTCCTCCCAAAGAAAAGCCGGTCGATCTGGTTATCATCAACGGTTGCGAATGCGAGCCCTTCCTTACCTGTGACCATCGGCTGATGCTGGAACGCCCCGAAGACCTGGTAAAAGGGCTAAAACTGCTCATGCGCGCCGTAGGAGCGGAGAAGGGCATCATTGGGGTGGAAGCAAACAAGATGGACGCGGCGGACGCTCTGCGCTCCGCCTCCGCCTCTGAGCCCAGCGTAAGCGTGGAGATCCTTGAGGTAAAATATCCGGAAGGTGCGGAGAAGATGCTCATCTTCGCGCTAACCGGCCGCAAAGTTCCCCCAGGCAAGCTCCCCAGCGAGGTAGGTTGCCTTGTGCAGAACGTAGGAACTGCCATCGCCCTCCATGAGGCCGCCTCCACCGGCAAGCCCCTCTATGAGAGGGTTGTTACAGTCACCGGGCCAGGAGTGAAGAACCCGGGGAACTTCCTCACCCGTATCGGGACGCCCATCTCCACGCTCATCGATGCGGCGGGGGGCTTCGTGGGCTCCCCCACCAAGTTGATCATGGGAGGCCCCATGACCGGGTGGGCACAGCCCGACGCCGGTGCCGCAGTGGTCAAAGGCACCTCGGGAGTGGTGGTGCTCACCAGCGACTTGGTTGACTTAGGAGAAGAGAGCGAATGCGTGCGCTGCTCCAAGTGCGTGGATGTCTGCCCCATGTTCCTGATGCCCAACTTCATTGTCCAGGCCACGAAGAGAGCGCAATGGGACAAGGCGGAGATGTGGGGAGCGTTGGACTGTTTCGAGTGCGGCTGCTGTTCTTTCACCTGCCCCGCCTACATCCCCCATGTAGATTATGTACGGAAGGCCAAGGCCGAAATTGCGGCCCTGAAGAAGAAGTAGAGGAGGCGATGGGATATGGCAACTAATAAATTAATCGTTACCCCGCCCCCCCACCTGAGAGCCAAGGAGAACATACCCATCTCTATGAGGGATGTGCTCATAGCCCTATCTCCAGCGGTGGTTGCGGCGCTGGTGGTCTTTACTTGGAACGCGCTTTTCAATATTGCCCTATGCACGGTGGTGGCTATCCTTTCCGAGCTTCTTATGAGAAAGCTGATGAAGA
The DNA here is from genome assembly GCA_015711725.1 of Candidatus Geothermincola primus. GTDB lineage: Bacteria > Actinomycetota > Geothermincolia > Geothermincolales > Geothermincolaceae > Geothermincola > Geothermincola primus. Next base: position 28,792 of record JACVIX010000018.1, read on the forward strand.
GGAAGCCCACCCTCAATGATTATAGCGCGGTGGTGACCGGAGTGCTGGTAGCCATGGTTATGCCGGCAAAGATTCACTGGGTGATGTTGGTTATCGCCACCTTCGTGGCTGTGGGCATTGCCAAAGAGCTCATGGGCGGATTAGGTAGAAACTTGTTCAACCCCGCCCTCTTCGGGTTCGTCTTCGTATGGCTCTGCTCCGGCTTTATCGCCTCCTGGGCAGGAAATCTCGGCATATTGCCCGCTGGGTTTGATGGAGCCGTCGCCGCCACTCCCCTGGCATACCTCAAGCACGGCACCTTTTCCAGCATGCCCCATCCCTCCTATTTGGGTCTGCTCTTCGGGCATCCCCGTGGGGGCGCCCTGGTGGAAGTAGGCTCCTTCTGGGTATTGCTGGGCGCCGCATATCTCCTCTACAGAGGCGTCATCCGGGCGGCAATTCCCACCGCGATCGTGCTTACCGTCTTGCTTCTCTCCTACATATTGGGAAAGGACGGAGTATATGCCATCCTGGCAGGAGGAGTTATGCTGGGCGCTTTCTTTATGGCTACCGACTGGGTAACTAGCCCCATGACCCTGTTTGGGCAGATCGTCTTCGGCGTGATAATCGGCGTCTGTATAGTATTGATCAGAACCTACGGAGCGCCCTCAGGAGCTGTGGCTTTCTCCATCCTGATAGGAAATGCCTTCGTGCCCTTGCTGGACAAGGTGTTCAAACCACAGCGCTTTGGGGCAGTTGCTGCCGCCTGACAGCTAGGAATAAAAAACAGGGGCGAGTTCTATCGCCCCTGTTTTTTTCTTTAAAATCAAATCCAAAAAAGGTGATGGTAATTCCAGTTCTATCCCCGGATTACAGGTCATTCCAGTCAATTCATATCTTACGCCAATCGTCCCATGAATTTAACTGAGAAAACCATCTCTCGTATAGAGAGTCAATACAAATCAGATTCCATCTAAAGCCTCGGTCGAGAAATATGAAAACGCTCTACTAGTTGAATGTAGCAAACTGACGCTCATTTCAAGGTCTGCTATACTACTGCCTATGAAGGATAGAGAAATCAGGAAGAGGAATCGCAGGGACACCCTCTTATTGATCATCTTGATAGTGATAGCAATACCCGTTGCGATATTATTCATAAGATGGGTGGATCCCGGCTACACTCGCGAGCCCTACCGCAGAAGCGAATTCCTCCTCGACGACAGAATAACTATAGTGGCTTACGGAAAAAACCGGGAAATGGTGGAGAAGGCTGTAGACTCCGCTTTCCAAGAAATCAGACGTCTGGAGCGCGTCTTTAACCGCTACGACACTCAAAGCGAGCTCGCGGAGGTAAACCGCGAAGCCTATCACCGCGCGGTCGAGGTATCTCCAGATCTTTTCGAGGTCCTGGATTTATCTCTTGAATACTATCACATCACTGAGGGAACATTTGACATCACTATAGGACCTCTCATTGATCTCTGGGATATACTGGGAAGGATGCAAAGGGGTGAAGGTCCTCCCACCGAAGAAGAGATCGACACGGCCAAAGCGAGATGTGGCGCTGATAAATTAATACTCGATTCGGAATCTCGCACCGTGAGATTTACCATGGAAAATATGATCATCGACCTGGGAGGAGTGGCCAAAGGCTATTGCGCGGACAGGGCAGTGGCTATGCTCCGAGAAAAAGGGGTTGAGAGAGGCTTCGTGGACATGGTGAGCACCACCGTGACATTGGGAGAAAAACCCGTAAAAGCTGGCGGCCCTTGGTGGCGCATGGCCATCTCTGACCCTCGCAAAGAGGGAAGCAGCCTGGGAGTCCTCAACTTTCCAGGAGATGTATCGGCAAGCACTAGCGGTGATTATCAGCGATATTTCGAATACGAAGGCATAAGGTACTGCCATATTCTTGACCCAGCTAGCGGGCGTCCAGCCAACAAAGGCGTGATCAGCGACACCGCGGTGATTCTAGCAGCGGATAGCCACGGTGGAGCCAGATCCGATATTCTTTCCACCGCTTTCTTTATCATGGGTTATCCCAAATCCTTACGTTGGGCTGAGGAACATGGAATAGAGCTCTTGCTGGTGGACTCCCATGAGATCGTCCACCATACCCCCAATTTAAGTGAATATTTGGAGATAAGCTCGGAACAGGACTGAAGTGATTAAAAAGGAGTACTCTTATATATTAAGGGAAGCGCTGGATGAATCCCAAAAGACGGTAGCTTTCACTGGAGCGGGCGTCTCGCTGGAAAGTGGAATCCCCACTTTCAGAGGGGACACGGGAATTTGGAGAAGTTATCACCCCGCAATTTATGGAAATCTGCCGGGCCTTGCCCTCGCCTTCCTGATTAAAACAAAGAAATTTGCCTCATTTATCCATGATGTCCTAGGGACCTTCGCCACCGCCCTTCCCAACCCAGCCCATATCAAGCTGGCCCACTGGGAACGGGAGGGGAGGATAGTCGGAGTGATAACCCAGAACGTGGACAACCTGCATCAGGAGGCGGGAAGTAGGGAAGTGCTGGAATTACACGGAAACATTTACCGGCTACGTTGTCCAGGTTGTGGAAGAAAATATACTCTCGAAAAGCAACGCCTGCTGGAGATATCCAATCAATTAAATAGGTTATTGGAGGGCGGTAAAAGAATAAGCCGCTTAGAGCTACTCAGTTTGTTGAGAAAATTCGCCGCACGCTGCGAAGCATGTGCCAGAATTACCAGGCCGGATGTGGTCTTCTTCGGTGAACCGCTTCCGCGTCTCACCCTGGAGATGGCTTTCGAATGGTCTTCTTCCTGTGACCTTTTTTTAAGCATAGGAACCTCTGGAGTAGTTCAACCTGCCGCCTCCCTCCCTTTTATCGCCAAGCGTTCCGGGGCAAAACTTATCGAGATAAATACCGAACCTTCGGCAATAACCCGCTACGCCGATGTTTTCATACCCACCCCAGCGGCTAAATTATTCCTGTATCTCTAAGCATCCGCTTCTCAAACAAGCAATAATAATTCTCTTCCGCTCGACTAGAGCCATTGTGATGTTTCATCTTGTGGAGAATCACTCAATAATTTTCCGAAAAGTCAAATTAATCAAATACTAGGAATGATGCCTCCACCTAGGAAATCATTTGAAAAATTGGCGGAGATGCGTAAGAATCGAACTTACCTGACGCCCTTTACGACGCCACACCGGTTTTGAAGACCGGGCCGCCCACCAGGACGAATGCATCTCCGCTACTACTAAATTATTTCTAGGCTCAGTTATTCAGTGATAACTATATGAATTATAATAAATTATAATAGCTCATATATAACTATCCAGTGGATTAATCGCAAATTCCGCTTTCCGTGATTTTTTCACGTTCTGAGTGGCTTTCGCCACACCGTTACAACGAAGAAGCGACAAACAAGCATCACCTCAACACGCGGTAATCTCCCTCCCGACGAGTTACACGGTTCCGGTCGAAGTATTCCAAAAGGGGTATTGAATACTTCCGGCTTATTCCAAGCATGTCTTTTAAGTCCTTTACTTCCAAACGCCCATTCTTACCAATAAATTCTCTAATTTTCTCCTCAGCCTCTCGCAGCTTGCCCCTGGCTAGGAAAAATTCTGGCGTAACCTGCTCTAGTTTGCCCTCCTCCATAAGCATATTAATATAATCTCGAGCCTTGCGGGAATCCAGATGGTATCTATCCATTATCTCTCTGAAGAACGGGGGAGCAAAACCAGCACTGGCGATTTCCTTAAGAATCTCTCTCATCTCTTCTCTCTCCTCATTGGTTAGCACCCGTCCTCTGCCCTCGATGGATACCCTTCCCTCTTTTATCTCGAAATATCCCTCGTCTACCAGTGCCTTCAATATGCCATCGAAATCCCCAGGACGCAGCGTCCCCCTCACCGACACGCGTAAAGTTTCCTTCTCCATGCCTATTTCCCTGGGATTGGCGCGGTGGAAACTCTCCAGTATCTCCCAGATGCGCTGGTTATAATCTCTAAATATATCGGTCGGCAGAATTTTCAACTTTTGCTCCACCTGCATAGTTCGGAGGGTATCGTTCTCCAACATTCTTTCGACGGCATCCTTAACCGCTCTTTCTGAAAGCTCGCTACCCCTCACCAATTCATCCAAAGTCATCGGTTTGGGATCATCCTTGAAAGTCAATAGCAATATGTCTTCTGTCTCTCCCCGCTCTCTTTTAGCCAGCGTATCTAGGAGTTGCTCATTCGCCCTGCGATGCTTTATGGGATGAGAGTTGATTATCTCTCCTCCACCGATGGTGGTCACCGGGGAATAACTGCGCAGGATAAAACGGTCCTTATATTTCACTACTACTGGTGATTCCAACCGCAGCTGGGCGTAACAGCTATCGCCTGGATTAAGCTCCTCCCCTTCCCCAAGAAGCACAATCCTGCCCAGTACTTCCCGCGTGGCATGATGAAAACGAACTCTGGAGCGGTTCTTAAGCGGTCTAGGCGCATCATCAATCAGATATAGCCTCACGTCAACCATATAGGTAGGGCTAAGGTATCCAGGGCTTACAATTACATCTCCTCGATCTATCTCCTCTGTGGATATACCCGGCAAGTTTAAAGCCACCCTCTGACCAGCTAATGCTTGCTCCACATCCTTGCCGTGTACCTGTACATCTCTTACCCGCAGGATGCGGTTCTGCGGAAGCAAACATGCCTCCTGCCCCTCTAAAATGGATCCTTCCCAGAGGGTACCCGTGACTACTGTACCTATACCCCTCAAAGTAAACACCCGGTCGATAGGCAAACGGAAAGGTCCCTCCGCTTGCCTGGCTCTTACCCTTTTCGCCGCACTAGAGATGGACTCTCTAAGCTGGTCAAGCCCCCTGCCTGTGACCACCGAGGTTACTATAATCTCCGCGCCCTCTATAGTGGTTCCTTTTAGGGTATCCCTTATATCCTCCTTGACCAGCTCCACCATCTCCTCATCCACCAAATCGGCTTTGGTGATCGCCACCAGCCCTTCCCTCACCTGGAGCAAATCTATGATGGCTAGGTGTTCCCTGGTTTGGGGCATAACCCCATCGTCAGCCGCCACCACCAAAAGCACGAGGTCAAACCCGGTGGCACCTGAGAGCATGTTCTTCACGAAGTGTTCATGACCCGGCACATCCACCACACCCGCCGTCGTTCCATCGGGGAGGATAAATTCAGCGAAGCCTAGCTCGATGGATATGCCCCTTTCCTTCTCTTCCTTTAACCGGTCGGTATCCACTCCCGTTAGCGCTTTGACCAGTTGGGTTTTTCCATGATCTATATGTCCAGCTGTCCCAATAATGAAGCTGCGCAATCTTAGACCTCCAGGGACGAGGAAATCCTCGATAGAGAGGCAATTATATATTTGTCGTCATCCTTCACCAAGGTTCGTGGATCAAGCAACAGTTGCTCCTCCTTGATGCGGGCGATAATAGGGGGATCGCTTTCCCGCAAACGCTCTTCCAACTGATTGACGGTTAAATACGGAGAGGTAAGGGACACCGCCCATGTAGGTAGCTGAACTAGAGGTAACGCGCCACCACCAACCTGGGAAAATTCTTCCACCACTTTTACCTGAAAGCTGTCCCCTAATTTTTTGATTCCATTTGCCAGCGCTCGCGCGCGCTTTTTCAATTCCACCCCAGAAAGGTTCATCATAGATAGAGTGGGAATCTTCTCCATCGCTTGATGGGGCTCAAGATAGAGGCGTAAGGTCGCTTCCAGAATAGCCAAAGTTAGTTTGTCCACCCGCAAGGCCCTGGCTAGAGGATGTTTGCCCATCGCCTCCACCAGCTCTTTCTTTCCCAATACTATTCCTGCTTGTGGCCCCCCAAGAAGTTTATCCCCACTGAAGGTAACCAGATCGGCCCCTTCTTTTAAGGACTGTGAGGGGGTCGGTTCATAAGGTAGCCCGAACTGAGTGAGGTCTATCAACATCCCGCTTCCTAGGTCATCCATCAAAATTAGCCCGCTCTCCGCAGCCAGCTCGCTTAATTCCGCCAAAGAGGTCTCAGCGGTAAAGCCTACCACTCGGAAGTTACTGGGATGGGCCCGCAGAAGTATCGCCGTGGAATCGTTGATCGCTTTTCGGTAATCATCTATATATGTTTTGTTGGTGGTCCCCACCTCCACCAGTATCGCCCCGCTCTGTTTCATCACCTCAGGAAGCCGGAAAGATCCACCTATCTCTATTAGCTGTCCCCTGGATACGATGACCTCCCTGCCCTTCGCGTGAGTAGTAAGAGCCAGTAGCACCGCTCCCGCGTTATTGTTCACCACTAGGGCTGACTGCGCACCGGTGAGCCGGCAGAGCAGATCACGGACATGCTCGCCCCGAGAGCTCCTCCCCCCTCGCTTCAAGTCCAGTTCCAGATTGCAGTAGCATCCCCCGATAACCGCTAGGTTTTCCAGAGCTTCTTCAGCGATCAGGGACCTTCCAAGGTTGGTATGGATGATCACCCCGGTGGCGTTGACCACCCGGCGCAAATTATAGCGCAGTCTTTCCCGGACCTCTTCTTCCACTAGAGGTAACAAATCCTCAACTTCGGTCTTTATCTCCCCCAATTCCATCTCGTCCCGGGCCGCTTGAATAGCTTGTCGCACCCCATCAACCACACTCCTTACGGCCTCCACGACGATTTCTCTAGGAATGGCATCCACGGACTCATGGAATCTGTTAAAGGCATGTAGTATCTCGTTTACAGATGAAAGACGTCTCAAATAATCTTCTTTCCCCACTGCCAATCCATCCC
>JACVIX010000019.1 GCA_015711725.1 Candidatus Geothermincola primus
CGCATCTTTTACGGGAAAACCGATTATTATTGGCAACATCTTGTAAAGATGTTTCGAAAGGCGAGAAGAAGAACAATCAGGGGAGAATTTTCTCAACACCAATTAGCCACCCGCATCTTTTACGGGATAACCGATTAAATGAACGAAAAATGTAGGGGTGTCAATTCCGGAAAATTTTAAACGAATTATTCAAATAAACAGAACGACGATTAAAGACATGATACGAATGGATAGGCTTACCGGCGGCTTGAATTTCTAATACTGCGTTAGTAAGCGACGCGCTCGAGCCATTCCATGATGGCCCGATTGCTCTCCTCGGGCATGGTGTAGGTGCAACAGTGGCCCCCTCCTCTGATGAGCTTGAGCTCCGCCCCTGGAATTCCGCCCACCAATTGCAACGTGGTTTCCGCGCTCACCAGACGGTCTTCCGTGCCCCGTATCACCAGGGTGGGAACCTCGATATTTTCCAGTAATTCCGTGTAAGCTGCTCTAGCCGCGGCGATGATTCTGTCCAGGAAACAAGCGGGACCATGGGAAGCGCCGTGCTCTATTAAGTACCTGGCGAGCCCTTCACTCCCTGGCGCGGGATCCATAATGAAACCCCGGCTCTTCCCCGTCCTGATCATGATCCTCCGGCGAGCCTCCTCGCTTAAGCCTGGAAGTAAAGCGGAGAGATGGGCCAAAGTGGCCAAAGTGAAGCGATTAAGCCCAAATCCTCCCCTTCGCGCGCGATCCATGGTATTGCACAGGATAAGGGCGTTTACCCGTTCTGGATGATATATAGCCAGCTCCAGCGCGACCATGCCCCCGAAGGATTCCCCCACCAGCGCAACTCTGGAAAGAGTTAAAATCTCCATGAGATTGATAACCGATTGCGCATAATCGGAGACGGTTCGTGAGAGGCGCGGCGAAAAACGCGCTAGATCGCAGCATATCACGCGATATTTTTGGCTCAGCTCCATTAATTGGGGGCGCCAGAACTCCCTCGATCCTTCCATGCCGGGGATCATGATAAGCGGCTTGCCCACGCCCCTCTCAACATAATCCGGAACGATTCTTTCTCCAGGCGTCAATTCGCTCATCCCCTCGCGGATTCAGTCAAAAGCTGGAGTTATTATAATATAATCGCCGCTTGAAAGGTTTGGAAACGAAAGGTTTTGTAAACTCATCGACATTCGACGCGACTCGCTGCATAATATTACATAATGTAAATATAAAATGATTTATCTCAAGAGAGGCGGGACAATCCCTGAGAAAACGGTGGTATTTCACAAAGCGAGGCGGATCGATCCCTGAGAAAACGGTGGCATTTCACAAAGCGAGGAGGATCGATCCACGAGAAACGTGTCATTTTCGAAGCGAGGTGGGACAATCCTCGAAAAACGGGTCATTTCCGAAGTGGAAACACGATGATTAAAAATAAAAATATTATTACGGATCTTCGGTGACGCTATTCCTTGAAACGATTTACGAACGAAGCTCCCACTCGCCATTGGGGAACCGCGAAAGGCGTATAATGAACATAGGGGCGCTGAGGGAAAGTGAGAGCCTACTCGCTCAACAAATTACCCCTCGCCCTACTTGCCCAGGATATCCCATATCACCCCAGCTTGCCCTATCATCCGACTGTGAATAATATGATATATCCTCGCCCTACTTGCCCAGCATAGCCAATATAACCCCAGCGGTGTAGACGGGCTCTTGAGCGGGGAAATCATGTCCCAATCCGTTCAGATAGGTTACCCTTGCCCCGGGAATGCGCTCGACTAGGATCTCCGCGTTCTCTCTGGGCACCACCGCGTCCTCCTTTCCGTGCAGGATCCAAGTGGGGGCTTTAATCTTTTGCAGGCGTCCCCATATGGAAAAGTTTGCCACCGCCGCCGCCTGCATCTTCATAATCTCCGGTGGGGTGGGAAGAGAAGCGGCTCTGGCTAAATAAGCCTCCACCGCGCCAGGATTTCCGCTCACGAATTCAGGGGTAAACGCCAGACTCAGCCATTCCTCGTTTATCTCTCCGGTTCCCGTCGCTCCCGCCCTGGATAGCAGAGCCGCTATCACCTTTTCAGAGGGAGGCACCATCTCCTCTCCCCCGCAATGGGTAGCCCCTAGGATGAGACCCTTCACTCGCTGCGGGTATGAGAGGGCCATCTCCATAGCCACCATCCCCCCCATGGATAGGCCAAATATAATTGCCTCCTCGATTCCTATAGCTTCCAGAAGTTTCGCCGCGTCGTCAGCCAGCACGGGGATTGAATACTCGCCTCCTCTGTGCTCGCTCTTTCCAGTCCCCCTGTGGTCGTAGAGGATTAAAGAGAAATGGGGCTTCAGGGCATCGATGAAGGCGGGGTGCCACCATCCCAGATGGGAACCGTAACCTCTAATTAGCAGAATGGGATCCCCCGCTCCCTCCACTTGATAATGAATCACGGCGTCCGGTAACTCCATCAAGGACATCAAAGCAACCTCCAGCTTATTTATTCTTCGTTTTTCTTAACTTTCACTTAGGGAATATCGACATCCTTGGCCATGGAATTTAGTTACAGAATGTAAAATCTTTAATCCCGGTTATGGTTTATCCACTTTTAAAAGTCTCAAAGCGCCATTCCCATGACGGTTAAATAGAAAGATATAAATCATGACGTGCTTTTTATAAGGATGAAACTTTGTCTAGATGGTCGGACTTCGTCATTGAGCAGGGAAAAACGCCACAAACGAACGTCTTCGCTTAATGACATCGAAAATTAGCTCATGGAATAGAAAGACATCCATACCTTTTATGCCTAGATAGCGCTTTTAGGACCACAGTTTTCTTGACAGCGATACAAAATGCTAATATAGTAACTACTAAAGGAGTTACTAATGTCGGGAATGGGAGAGGTAGCGGAAAAAGATACCATAGAAGCTCTGATGGCCACTGGCTTCAGCGATTACGAGTCCAGGGCTTACTGCGCTCTTCTGGCTCAGTCGCCCGCCAATGGATATCAGGTATCTCAACGCAGTGGCATTCCTCGCGCCAAGGTGTACGAGATTTTAGAAAGATTAGCTATGCGCGGCGCGGCGGTTAGGGTGGAGTCGCTGGACCCCAGTGCTCGGCTCTACGCCGCCACTGACCCTAGGGAACTTTTGGAGAGCATGGAAAAGCGAGCGGTCTCCGCGTGCGAGCGGGCGCGCAAAATGTTGGAAAGATACCAGGGAGACCCCCGCGTGGTGGAGGTGCTTTGGAGGGTAACCTCCCAGCGGGATCTCATAGCGAGAGGCAGGGAACTCGCGCGAGAAGCGAGGAAAACCCTCCACGTGGCCTTATGGGCCGAGGAATTCGAGGCGCTTCTGCCTTCCCTGCTGGAGGCGGCGGAGCGCGGGGTAAGTATAGCCTTGATTCTTTACGATCCTCACCGGGGTATCGATCAGCTGCATGCTCTGGGAGCGGGAGCGATCCTGCACAGCCGCACCAAACTTCAAGCGGTGCCCACGTTGGGAAGGCAATTCGCGATGGTGGCGGATCAAGAGCGTTGCATCACCGGGACTATATTTCCCCAGGGAAAAGTGGAGGGGGTCTTCACCCTTAACCGGGGTCTGGTGGTCAACGCGATAGACCTGGTCAACCACGAAATATATCTGGAGCGCATACTCTCGGAGCTGGGAGACGCTGTCAGAAAAGTCTTCGGAAGAAACCTGGGCAGATTGGACGCCTTCTCCTCCCCGCCAAAGAAGTAGCTCGTAAGCTTAACTCAATCTATTTTCGACAGTCCGCTATATGGGAATAAGGAGACAATTTCTCACGAAAAAAGGACATCACGATGACCAACGAGAAGGCGAAAAAGACTTCACACGATTTCGCCAGCCAGGGAGCAACAAAGCCCCCTCGCGATTTACTCATGCTGACAACGGCCAATTTGCTCTGGGGAAGCACCGACGTGGTGGCCAAGTTCGCGGTGCGCAACATGACGCCCGCCACAGCAACTTGGCTGAGGCTCTCCTTTGCCCTCCTGGTCTTCGCTCCCTTTTTGTTCAAAGCAAAAAGAGAGATACCTCGCTCGTTTCCCTCCCTGATGCCCTTCGTGGCTCTGGGCTTAAGCGGCTTTTTCCTCAACCACCTGCTCAATTACCATGGCATCAGATTCGCTCCCGCCTCTCACGCCTCGGCGCTGCGGGTGTTGGAGACCATGGTGATCATGTTACTCTCCGCCGGTCTGCTTCGCGAACCAGTGGGAAAGTGGTCCAAGGCGAGCCTGGTGGCGGGGATGTTGGGGGTGACCATGGTTCTCAACATCGATTTCAACCAGATCTTTCGAGCGCCTTCAGGATTTCTCCTGGGGGATCTCTTTATCCTGGGAGTGGTGATCCTGGAGGGCGCCTACGCCGTTACGGGAAAATGGGCACTGAAACGCGCTAGCCCGCTGATGACAACCGCGCTGGCTTGTCTCTCCGGATGGTGTATGTTGAGCGTGGTTTGTGGATACAGCATAGTGATAGATTTGGCTCAGAATCCTCCTTCCCCGGGGGCAATACTGGCCTGTATCTATCTGGGATTCTTCTGCAGCGGTTTGGGTTTCTACCTATATCACTTGGTGCTCTCCCGACAGCCTTCCCACCGGGTGGGGGTCTCTCTTGTGATCCAACCCCTGGTGGGCGTCCCTCTTGCTGCCCTGCTGTTCCGGGAAGGTATGACCCCGGGATTTGTCGCAGGTATGTTTCTCATCAGCATGAGCGTTTATTTCGTTCTATGGAGGGAAAAAGAATAGACAACTCTGGGTTTTTGTCCCCGCTTTTAATTGGAGGAAAATTGGAAAAAACCGGCAGTTCACAAAGGGATGGAAACGGAATAAATTTTACATCTTCAATCCGTAAACGAGGGAAGGTTCGCCTAATTCATAGGAGGTAAATGTTGTAAAGCAAATATTGGATTGCTCTGGATTTCCCAACCGCGCCTTTTAATCGGCGGAAAGTAAAGAAAGGGAATGTGAAGCCCTCATCAAGGAAGGAAGCGAAAAAAGATTTTGCATATTAAAAAGGGTCGAAGAAGATCTCGCCTAATTCATAGGAGGTACATAATGGAAAGCAATGATGAGGAGATAAGGTCTTTTCAAAATGGTCCTCGAATCGTGCGAGTGGAGCTCACCCCGGTATACGTGCCTTTCCGGGAGACGGTGAGGGAGATTATGCGATCCGGCGCCGGCGGATTGGGAATGGCCATCCCGGCGGAGGAGGAGTGGTTGGGAGGCGATTTCGTCATCTGCCGGCTCACCGCCGATGACGGAAATACCGGCTTGGGAGAAGCGCTAGTCTGGTTACCGGAGACCGGAACCAACACTGACCAGGTAATCGGCATCATCAACCAGGCTCTCTCCCGCTACGCGCTTGGCGAAAGCCCCTTTGACGTGGAACGCATCCGCCATCGCATGAACTGCAATGTCTCCCGCAACGAGGTAGCCAAAGGGCTGCTGGATATGGCCTGTTACGACCTGGCGGGACGTATATGCGGTCGGCGCGCTTGCGACTTGATGGGCGGATGCGTGGTAGGGGAGATACCTCTCGCTGCCCTCATCCCCCTGGTAGATGTGGAATCCATGGTTTTTCTGGCAAAAAGTTTCCAGCAGGGCGGAATCGGAACCATCCGGTGCAAGCTGGGGAGAGGCATAACCGAGGACGAGGAGATTATCCGGCGCATCAGAGAGGAAGTGGGAGAAGAGATGCGCTTGCGTGTGGATTACAATCAGGCTTACACCCCCGACAGAGCGGTGCGAGCCATCCACGCTATCGAGCCCTATGTCATCGACTTCGCCGAAACCCCGGTTCGAGCCACCGACTACCTGGGAATGGCAAGGGTGCAGAGCCAGGTAAACACTCCCCTCATGGCTCATGAGGGGTGCTTTTCCCTGCAGGATATCATCACCTTGAGCGAGTTGGGAGCCATAGGTGTGGTGGGCATAAACTCAGAGCGTCCCGGCGGGGTAACTGACGCGCTGCGTGCTATCAGCTACGCGGAAATGCGGGGGATGAGCGTATGCCTGCATAACCAGACCTTAGGCATCGCCTCAGCAATGCAGATGCACATCGCCGCCGCTCGTTTCCACTCCCTGGGACACGCCGTGGAGCTGTTCGGACACGTGATGTTCGAGGACGATCTCATCGTCGATGCCATAGATTATGAAGGCGGCTTCGCTTCACTGCCCACCGGGCCCGGCTGGGGAGTGGAGTTGGACCAGGATGCTCTCGACCATTACGCCACCGCGCCCACCTTAATTTTGGAGGAGAGATAGACATGCCTGAAAATGAAGGAAGGAAGGGGGAAAGCCAGCTCTACCTGGGAGGGGATATCCACACCATGGACCCGGCGCGTCCCTTCGTCGAGGCGGTGGCGGTAAGGGATGGCTGGATCGTTGCGGTAGGTTCCAAATCAGAATGCGAGGCGGCTTTAGACCAGGATTATCATACCGTGGACCTTAAAGGCGGAGCCCTGTTCCCTGGTTTCATAGACACTCACCTTCACCCAGTAATCATGGTGTACTATGACATGAATTTAAATTTACGCAATGTAACTTCTATATCCGACCTTCAAAGAAGCGTGAGCAGAGCCGCGGAGGAAGCGCCCGCGGATGGCTGGGTGGTGGGTTTGAACCTGGATGAACAGAATCTGGAGGAAAAGAGACTGCCTACCCGGCATGAACTGGACGCCGCTTCCTCCCGGAAGCCGGTAGTTCTAATCAAGCACGACGGGCATACTGTGATAGGCAATACCCTAGCCATCAAGGCCGCGGGGGTTACCGCCTCCACCCCTGACCCAGTTGGTGGGGTTATCGATCGGGAGGAGGATGGCGCGCCGCTGGGCATCTTTCGCGAAAACGCCTCGGCGTTGCTGAAGGATGTAATCCCCTTACCGGACGCGCACTCCTTCGTCCAAGGCGCCAAGAAGTCATTCCAACGACTGTTGGCTAAAGGAATCGTCTCCGCGGGGATAATTTTACAAACGGGAGAAGAGGGTCCGGCGGGCGCGCAGGGAGCTTTCGAGCTTCCCATCATGCAGATGCTTTTGGAACAAGCGCCTATCAGCCTTTATAGCCTGCTGATATCCGCAGATGCGGAAACTATCCACGCCGCCCGCGACACCCCTCTTCACCAGCCGGAAGATCCTGGTGGTCATCGCGTCGGAGGGATGAAGTTGTTCGCCGACGGCACCTTCGGCTCCTGCACCGCCTACATGCGGGAACCTTACAGCGACCATCCCGAAAGTCGGGGTTTGCTCACCACCAGCCCGGAAGAGCTTTATAAACGCATGGTCTCCGCTCATCAGGCGGGTCTGCAGATCGCCATCCACGCCATCGGCGACGCGGGAAATCGTCTCTGTGTCGACCTTTATGAGCGCCTCCTCCAGGAATACCCTCGAGATGACCATCGCCATCGCATCGAGCATGCTTCCCAGCTGGACGCCGCCATGATCGTGGACATGTCCCGGTTGGGACTGGTGGCTAACACCACTCCCCTCTACATACATTCCGAAAAGGAATGGTTGGAGAGGCGGTTGGGTTCCCAACGTGTGAGCTGGACTTATCCTTTCCGCTCTCTCCTTTATGGAGGAGTGGTCACGGCGGGTTCATCTGATGCTCCTATCGAATCCGTCGACGTGCTGCGAGCGATTCAGTGTTGCGTCACCCGGGAGGGATTCCAGACCCATCAGGGAATAAGCGCCGCCGAGGCGGTGCGCATGTACACCCTGAACGCCGCCTACGCTCAGTTCTGCGACCATGTGCGGGGAAGCATCAGCGTGGGGAAGCGCGCCGATCTGGTGATTCTCTCCGCCAGCCCGCTATCCGTGCCCCCAGAGGAGATCGGCGATATCCAGGTTAAACGTACCATTATCGGCGGCAAGCCTCTCCACGACGCTGGCTGAAGAGGCAAAAGCGTGAAATAAGGATGTAACCACAGAAACAACCTTATGGCGCGAGAACCGCGATAAGTTAATTTACATTTTGTAATATATTTCTATCAAAGCGCGCATAGATTGGGAACAAAAAAGCGCGCGCAAAGGCTACGCATTTAAGGCGCCTCGGAAATTTCAGGGGGCTTCCAAGCCCACGATCACATCAAACCTTAAAAGATATTAGCCCGCTAATATGCCGATCACGAGAACGAACAAATCATCTCCTCAATATTGATTTATCGAATATCCCCCCATCAGGTTTCAGTAATAGGAAGAGCTACCCGTCTCAAGTATCTCCCAGACGATGCGTTCGGTTACCTTTCCCACGCCTTTGATACCCCGCAAGTCGCTTTCCACGGAATCGAGGGGTTCCTTGAGCTGGGAGATGGAATAGGCGGCTCGTCCATAGGGCGATGGTTTTCCTTTCAAGCGCAGAAGATAGTCTATGTGTTCCAGAATCACAACTACCAGGTCGTTCCCCTTCAGCAGATCACCGTACACGGATTGGGGGACGCGCGCCGGTACCCGATATTTTCTGGCTATCTCGCCAAAAAACATGTTTATCGCCTCATAGTAGCTCTTCTCCGCCTCAACATCATCCTTGCCCCGGTAGATTTATGGTACTCAGGCAAAAGAGATGAAAATTTCTCCTTCAAGACATGATAAAAGTACTCCCTCTGTCTTCCTTCTTTTAAAGTCATGCCGCCGAAGATCACGCAGTCCAAGCTTGCCTCAGCCGCCTTGGCCACGCACTGCTCCATTATATCTAGGGCATCGGTGATAAATAGGATAACCGGTAAAAGGAGCATGCCGCAGGCCAATGCCTCTCGCTTGAAGCGGATAAGCGCCTTCAACTGCTCGCAGGGAGAGGGCGCCCCCGGTTCAAAGATGGAGAAATCCCCTCATCCATGGATGAGAAGCTGTAACTGACCATAGCCCGTCGGCTTTGATTAATTTTTTTCAAAATGTCGATATCTTGCAGCGCCAGCGCAGATTTGTTGAGGACGTGTACCGGATAACCATGTTCTAAAAGCAGCTGGAGCGCACTCCGGGTCAATTGATACTCCTCTTCCACCAGCTGATAGCTGTCCCCAACCCCTCCTCCCACCATGATGAAGCCCCCCCTATGCGCATCCTTTCTTTAATCCTGGGTAGCTCTTGTCCCAGCACAACCGGCGCGTTTACTTTACCGCCACGTCCCGCCCGAATTCCCCTTCCACGAAGTAATCCTCCGCTCGCCCATCGCAATAAGCGCAGTTATGCGCGCATCCACGGTAAAGGTTCATCCCATAGCGGGAGGCGAACCAGGAATCCATCTTCTTATAGCTATTCAGCACCGATTTTGCCATTATCTCCCTGACGCTCATTACTCCCCTTCGCTCTCTTCTTGTTGCTCTTTACCTGTCTTTTGTCATGCAGCTACGCTCAGTGCTTGCCGCCGCGACGGAAGCTCTCCCGAATGGAGGGTTTAAACCACTCAACTTCTCCTTTCAGGCCAAGGGAACCCCAGCCGCGCGCGAATCCCACGCAGATCATCGTCGGAACTTCTTGACATACCTCATTTCTGCACTCCCCTGGCACGGAAGACCCTTTCTTTACTCGACGGAGAACATGTTGAGAAAAGCCCTTGCGGTTCACTCCTCATCGTCCCGATTTCCGGGGCCAATCGGTCTCATGCTTAGCCACGGTCCTGTCTTCTCACCCCTATTCTTCCCATCACCATCATTCAATCATCGTCTCCGAGGAAAATTTTATTTTTACTCTCTTCTCATCCCTATTCCCCCATCACCATCATTGCCTAATATACAGGTTAAATTGGCCAAAGAGCGCAAATGCCGCACCGCCACTGATTTCAACAATTTCGGTATAATATCCCACGAAGCGACCTCTCAAGTCCGAAAGCACCAGAAACCCTCATCCGTTCGGAATAACCAAGCGGCTAGTCTTGTATTATTCAGAAAAATAAGTTTATTATCGCTCGCTGCGGGATAAATACTTAATAAGGATAAATTAAGGAATGCTTGAGGAAGAAAGGGGGAAAGATGACAGAGAGCGTCTATAAGATCATTGAGGTAGTGGGGACCAGCCCGGACTCTTGGGAAGACGCAGCTAAGAACGCTGTAGAGACGGCGGCTCAGAGCCTGGAAGACCTGCGCATCGCTGAGATCTCTGAGCTGGATATGAGGGTAGAAAATGGAAAGGTGGCCGCTTACCGGGCGCGGGTGAAACTCTCCTTCAAGTATCACGGAAAGGAAGCCTGATTTAAGAAAATATAGCATATCTCTTATTTTATGGGGGCGAACCAGGGTTCGCCCTTTTATTTTTCTCATCGACAAGTTCTTTACTGAATTTATTTACTGAATTTAACTATTTTTCAACATTACCGGAAAAGTTATAAAAATACTTTCTAACGTCTACCTTTTTAAGTCCTTTCGCTGCCTCTCCATCAAGGCACCGGAACGACTCGTGAATTACCCTTCAGTCGAGCTACGCAATAATTTCCATGACGTTAAACGAGTTAAAACCATGGAAGGGCTCAGAAATTTTTTTCTTCAAGGGAATGGAGAATCTACGAACCTTTAATATAAAGCTTAAAGTTATTAATATATTGGGATTGCCTTTATCAGAAGTAAGAATCACGCGCCGACGCGCTCCTCGCATAACCCTCTCGATGACAACCAGCTCGCTTGCTCGCTCTTATAATAAATTACATTATGTCAATATTTAAGGAATCAATATCTGTAAAAGCCACTGCGTGATTAGGAACTTTCGCGGATGGCGCGCTTCATTAGCTACCGAAACTCGATAGCACGAACCGCAATAATCGTTCCACCAGGAAAGCAGGAAAGTCGGCGATCGCGCCTCACTTAATTATTGGAATCGCCGCCGGCAGTTCTTCTCCGCCCACCCCGGGCGGGATCGGCCTCCATTATACGTTCCCCCCGCTCCATGAAAGCTTGGAGGTCCCTCTCCCGTATGCGCCACTGTATCCCGACTTTGGTGCCTTTTAGGAAACCGGATCTCACCCAGCTCCTCACCGTTCCCCGGCTGAGCCTCAAGTAGTCCGCCACTTCTTCCAGGGTATATATCGATTCAAATCCGTCCATATCGCTCCTCTTCCATTTAAGCTATTCTATAATCCTGGGGATTATCCTTCAAAATCGGGGGTAAATCCTGCAAATAGCGCGATATCGCCAGCATAGGAAGTGGATCTAAAGAAGGCAAGGGATGGGCGATTAATTAATGAGCTTAACCTACCGCTCAATCGCCGGAAAATAAGGCAAAAGGTCAACTAGTCGAAATCCACATCACCACGGGCGAAAAAATCGGGGGCCGGTCAAATAGGTATGCCTCGGTTAACCGGAGCGATGAAAAAGATGTCACGTAAGCGCCCCGTCGCTGATTATTAGAAAGAATGCATGCGTCAAGCCTTTTCGGGCGCCTTCCACATGGATTGATGGAGAAGCGGAGGGAATGAATAGCCCCATTCTATCCGGAGAAGAGAGGTTCTATGGGCTTCCCCTCCAGGGAATCCAACCTCATGATCTTTTTAGCCATTGCGGGGCCCGCTCCCCATTTGCTTATCCCCACCAGATAACTGAGCGCCGCGGCAACAAGCAGCCCCTTAATCCAGCCTAACTTGCGAATAAGGAAGGTGGCGGCTATCGCCGAGCCCAAGGTATATCCGAAGATCACCAGATTGAGCCAGGCGAATGACTCAGCAGCCTCCTTTAACACGACCTCGGGGTCTGGCTCTATGCCTTTCTCCTGGTAATAACCCTCAAGAATCCACTGAATAATCCAGTAATACATCAACGGCAGGAAGAACATGCCGAAGAATAGCAAGATCCTAACCACATCGGAAGAGACGAACCCCCTTACCTTATCGGCCCTGCTCGAGGAGTCCGATCGCTCGAAGGACTCGCGGTCTCTGGAAAAAAATCTCTGGTATCCCCGGTTATCCCATCCGTTCGCCAGGATGAAGAAGAATCCCAGATAAGCCAGGACCGGCTGCAGTGCCGCCTTGAAGTATTTACCCCGCATCAGGTAGTTGTAGGTGACCAGATAGCCTAGGATGCCCTGGGTGATGTTGGTGGCGGTGAAGGCTCCCACCAGCCATTTGCTTATGGTTTCATACTCTCCCACCTGCATAGTCTCCCAGCTGGGGTTTCCCCAGAGAAGCACCGCGCCGGAAGGGACAAACAAGAGAGATAAAAACAGGAGGGTTTTCACGAAATATTCATCCTGTAAGGCGGGAGCGTTCTTCTCCGCCAGCTCTTCCACCAGCTTCCTCAACTTGGAATACTCCCGCTTGTTTAACGTCCCCGCATCTCTTCCTCTTTTTACTCCTTCCCTGAGCGCGCCTATCAAATTGGTCTTATCCCACCAATCCACTTTCCACTTCTCCCCCTCGCGCTGCGCGCGCAGCCTGCGTAGCTGACGGTGAGCGGCCAGAGCGAAACTGGCGCCGATGCCATAGCTCCAGAAGACATCCACTTGTACCATATGATTTCCCCTCTCCTAACTTCCCCTTTATCAAAGCCAGCCATGTGTGTCCAATTTAGATACTGACGCGTCAGTATTATATCAACGCGAATAAGCCGTGTCAACAAAGTTCGCCTAATCAGAAGACGCCCAACTCCCGCAAGCGATCCTCGCCCAAGCCAGCCCGGTGTCCCAATTCGTGAAGTATCACCGCCTTCACCCTCGCCCGAATATCCTTGGGGCAGCGCGCCGTAGCCAGTATGGGCAGGCGGTAGATTTTGATCATATCCGGCAACCTGGTCGTGTCTCTTCCCCACTGATTATAAGGAATGCCATGGTAGAGTCCCAGTATCTGCCAGGGATCGTTTACCCCCGCTTTGGAGGCCTCCTCTGGAGATGCCAAATCTTCCACGATCACTGCCAGGTTATCCAGCAACCTCAGAAATTGCTCAGGAAATTCGTCCAGAGCTTCTTCGACTAATTCCTGGAACGAAGGTAAATCGAATCGCGATTCTTTATCCATGAGCGTATCCTAAAAAAAGCAGTTCTCGACTTCTCATTATGACTTATCCTCCCTCATGGTTCCATATCCTCTCATGTCGAATATGATGGCAACTAAAAATCATCCCTTCGAAGAGGAAACGAAAGAGGCTTTTGGGAAGGCGAAACGTTCTTTTAACATAAAATATCGAAAATGAAAGATAATGGGAGTTCCATCTCGGTCTTCACATTTTTAGAACGTCTCGAGAGAAAGAATGTGATAAAATGCGCTCGAGCCGGCGAACCGATCGTTTTCATATAATAAAGATGGCTGGGGATGACAGGGATTCCTTCATCGATCAACCTCTTTTCAAAACAACTTGTAAGAATCGTGTATCATATTTAAAGGAAGAGGGATATCGCAAACCGAGAAGAGGCTGAGTCGCAACCCAGTCGATATATGATTCTCCGAGATCAAGCTATTATCCTCACCCCTGACCACCCAGACGGGAGGCGCCATGAAAGAACTGAGGGACAAAGTGGCGGTGATAACCGGAGCGGCCAGCGGCATCGGCAAAGCTTTGGCTAAAGCTTTCTTGGAGGAAGGAGCGCGGGCGGTGCTGGTGGATATCGACACTAAGAAGGTCGAATCCGCCTCCAAAGAGCTGCAAGGCGCCCCTTTCTTTCTGGTGGACGTATCCGACCCCGGCGCGGTGTCCACCTTCGCCGCCCAAGTGGAGGACTTGATGGGGCCAGTGGATATACTGGTGAATTGCGCCGGCGTTGCCATGGTGGGAGAGATCGTCGACACCACTTTAGAGGACTGGCAGTGGGTACTGGGAGTAAACCTGTGGGGACCCATCAACATGATCGGCGCCTTCCTTCCTCGCATGTATAAGCGCGGAAGTGGGCATATCGTCAATATAGCCTCGGTAGGAGGGCTATATCCCGTAGCCGGTTTGGGCGCCTATATCACCAGCAAGTTCGCGTTGACAGGTCTCTCGGAGACGCTCGCCATGGAGGCCAAAGACCGCGGAGTGGCGGTGACTCTGGTCTGTCCCTGGGCGGTGCGCACCCCTATTATCGAAAACCCGTTGATTCGGGGATATCAACCCCAGCGGGTGGAGCGGATGGTTCGTCTGGCTGCTCCCTCTATGAAAGACCCCGACACGCTGGCCAGGTTGATCGTGAAAGCGGTGCGCAAAGAGAAACCCATCCTAGTTCACACTCTCCGAGGAAAATGCGTGGATTTACTGCACCGCTCTTCACGCCACTTCTATATTTGGGCGATGGGGCATCTCCACCGCGGACTGATTCGCCGACTATTCTCATGACCTCGAGCATTAAAGACAACTAGGGCGATCCTATATCTTATATAATTTAGATTTGAGGGCGAAGAGACGTGAAATTGTTAGGCGGATGATTCATGAGAATCGGTTACCCATGCATAAATCTATCTCTGCAATGTAGGAGCTCCAGGACTTTTCGCCTGAAATCCTACTCACAGGAATTGATGGAGAAGACGGTGAGGGATAACCTCTCTTGCCTCCAAGAGATTCTTCAGTACAACCTAGCTCATGGAATTCTTTATTTCCGCATCAGCTCCGATCTAATCCCCTTCGCCTCCCACCCTATCTGTGACTTTCCCTGGCAGGAAGTGTTCAGTGAGGAATTCAAGGCTCTGGGCGGTTTCGTAAAGAAGCATAAAATGCGTGTGACCATGCATCCCGATCAATTTATCCTTATCAACGCGCTAGAGGAAAGAATTATCACAAACAGCGTGCGGGAACTTGTATACCACGCCGAGGTGCTGGATCTTCTCGGCGTGGATCTTACTTGTAAGATCCAGATTCATGTGGGCGGCGCGTACGGGGACAAGAAGAGGAGCATGACGAGGTTTTCCCAAAATTTCAGGGAGCTACCTCCAGCGGTAAAGAGGCGCCTGGTGGTGGAGAACGACGAGAGGATTTATTCCGTCGCCGACTGCATGGAAGTACATCGTTTAACAGGAATCCCGGTGGTCCTCGACGCGCTACACCACAGCGCGAACAATCGGGGGGAAACCCTAGGCGAGGCGCTATCCCTGACCTCTTCCACCTGGAGGAAAAGGGATGGTCTTCCCATGGTGGACTACAGCAGCCAGAAAAAGGGGGCAAAAATAGGCACCCACGCCTATGCCCTTGATTTAAAGGACTTCCGCCGATTCTTGGCGGAAACGCGGGGTTACGACTTCGATCTCATGCTGGAGGTTAAAAACAAGGAGCGCAGCGCTCTGCGCGCGCTTAAGTTGGTATCCGAAATCGAATAGAGTCAGAAGGCAATACTCTCGTGCCTAGCTAGCGCAAGCCCGGGATCAAACGGACGAATCTGCCCATAGGTTAGCCTCATATCGTCGTATCCCGCCCGAGAGCGTATTCGGAATCAATTCATGCGTATGTTCATCTCGTCTCTCGTTGGAGCCATTGACCGCTCTTTGCATCATTTCGCACATTTAATCACGGATTGCTACCGCTCCGCTCATAGATGGAACTCATATGGTCGCATCTCGCCCCAGAATGGATCTGGAAATAAGCCAGGCATAAATTCATTCCGTCTCTCGTTGGAGTCATTGACCGCTCTTTGCGTCTTTTCGTTTTTCTCCTCACGGATTCCCACTGCTTATAGGCAAAAATTACTTATCGACAACGGGAGTTTGCAAAGTGATTTTTTACACTATCCATTCAATCGGCCTTAGCTTATTCGAATATTCACAAACCACAT
Source organism: Candidatus Geothermincola primus (assembly GCA_015711725.1). Lineage (GTDB taxonomy): Bacteria > Actinomycetota > Geothermincolia > Geothermincolales > Geothermincolaceae > Geothermincola > Geothermincola primus. Next base: position 15,644 of record JACVIX010000019.1, read on the forward strand.
CTTCTCAGCGCTTCTATCGGGTTGGCGCAAGCGCTACCTCGCTCGGATTGAGATTACATCTTCTAGAAAAGGAGGTCGGAATTTATACGCTTAATAATGTCTTGAGCCGGCGAGAATTAATCTTCACGAAAAGACGATGATCGCGTTCATCTTGTCGATCCAAGCGACATCTAACGAAAATATCCCGTTTGCGACTTAGATGGATTACATCGTTTAAAATATAGTTATGCTGTTCGCCGGATGGATAGCGTTCGCTAGCTTAGCACATGCCAAGAAATAACTTATCGAGAAGGGGGTATCATGGAGAAGACCATTCTGGTAACCGGCTCCACCGACGGCATCGGCAAGCAAACCGCTCTGGAGCTCGCCATGCGAGGGCATCGAGTGCTTCTGCATGGGAGAAACGCTCACAAAGGGAAAGAGGTCCTAGAGGAGATCCGCTCTAAAAGTGGAAATCAACAAGTCCAGCTCAGCATCGCCGATTTTTCCTCATTAAGTCAGGTAAGGAAGCTGGCGGAGCAAATTAAGGAGCGGTTTGACAAGCTAGACGTTCTCCTCAATAACGCAGGCGTATTCATGACCCAACGGGCGCTCACCGAGGATGGCCTGGAGATGACCTTCGCGGTAAACCACCTGGCGCACTTTCTGCTTACCCTGCTCCTTTTAGGTGCGCTGAAGCGCGCCGCTCCCGCGCGCGTGATCACGGTGAGCTCGGAGGCTCACCGCTCGGGACACGTCGACTTCGATAATCTTCAAGGTGAAAAACATTTTGACGGTCACTCGGCATATAGCCTCTCCAAGCTGGCTAACGTTCTCTTCGCTTACGAGCTCGCGGAAAGACTGCGGGGAAGCGGTATTACCTCCAACTGCCTCACGCCAGGAGCGGTAAACACCAAGATGCTCCGCGCGGGTTGGGGAAACTTTGGGAAGAGCGTGGAAGAAGGTGCAAAGACCCACATATACCTCGCCATCTCACCAGAGGTGGAAAAGATAAGCGGCTGCTATTTCGAAAATCTGCGTCCGGTTAAAACCTCCCCGCAAAGCTATGACGCGGAACTGCGAAAGCGGTTATGGGAGATCAGCGAAACTTTAGCCGGAATCTCTTGGCAAGAAGTAAAGCTTCAACTAGATAACTAGTTGGCAATATGTAGATTATATATTGCGACTCGGATGGTTTGCGTATTTAATCTAGAACATTTCTTATCCGCTATCCGAAATGTGAGGGTAAATGACATCCAACCCACGCAAGCAAAGGCGGAAAATTACCGGTTGCAATATTCCAGCGTTCGTCTCTACACGCGAATCACGCATAGGAGTTGGGGGGAGGATTTAAATAAATCCTTTTATTACTGGATAGATTATTTGATTAAGGTTGGGGAAAGAGGCTTTGCTCACACAGGTTGCATATCCACTCCCACAGACGCGACAATCCACGAAGGGACGTGTTAGGGAGTCAACTCTAAGCCATCGCCTTCTTTAAAAGTAATTGGGCACGCGTTCTCGCAAAGAGAGTTCAAACCATGAGAGGCCTCTCCACCGCTATAGGTTGACACCGACGTGGAGCCGTTTAGTTCAACCATGTTGCCGTTCTGGTCATGGGATCTCAAGACTTCCACAAAAGCGCTAGTTACCGAGTTCTCGATTACCCCCGAGATTTTGACCGCCGCGGATTTCTCTTTCGACGATCTCATGTAGCCCACCGCGATGATTGCCACATTTAGAAACACAGCAACCGCCACTACAATTTTTATAGTCATATTTTTCCCTTTTGACATCTTTCAACCTCCATAAATCGCCTTCCCGCACTTTCACTCTGCCCATCGACGGCAAATATTAAGGATCTATTAACCAAAGGAAAAATTAGCGTTAAATTTTTTCTCCATCTCGTTTATAAGCGTAAATCTCCCCAAACCTGACGACTAGAGCACCGAAAGCACAGCCACCATAAAGAGTAAGCCCCGAGGGAACCAAAGGGATGAAGAATTCCAGGAATACAAAAGAATGGGCTGATTGGCGCTTAAGACTGGGGGCGACAATAATAAAATACGATAAACGATTGTTCCATCTGCTCAGGAAGGGCCCGGATACGGTTTTCCCTGAGTGACGACGACATAACATATTGGGCTCGAACCCCGCTGCCCGAGCGGATGGAATATTATTTTTACATTTTGAAAATATTAATATAGCTATTTATGCGCTTCTTAGCATGCCGCATGCACTCCGATCCTCTTGAGAAGACAACTCCAGAAAGAGAGACGGACTTATTATTCAGCGTAAGGAAAGATCGGAAATGTCAGCTTGACTTGGCGACATGGAATGTCTCGCCTAATCATATTCCACAGAACCACACATGGAGTATATCCAAACAAATCAGGCAAAGGCTAACCCCTTCACAGGTAAAGTAGCATAATATAAAGATGATAAGGGTAATTAGCGAAGGGAGGCTTACTTTTATATGGAAAGCGAGGAGATACTTACCATAATGCAGCGTATCACCAGAGACTTCGCCAAGCTAATCCCTCAGGTAAAGCTGGAGGTGGTCTCCTCCCAGGCGTATCAAGCGCGTATAAAGGGAAGGCCCCTCCTTCCCCACGAGGACCAGGAGGATACTGAGACCGGTCTATACCCCCTGCGCGCCCTGCCAACCTCCTGCATGATATTGGTGGATTTGGAGGGGACTCGCGGACTGGTAGAAAAGGAAGCGCCTCAGCTGCGCGGCCCCCTGGTGGAGGGCTTGATCCTACGCGAGATCATTTATATGGCCGTCTGTATTCAGGCTTTTCCCGATGCGATAAGCAGAACCGAAGCCATCTTGCGCCGCCACTGGCCCTTGCAGTACACATTGGTGAAGGACTTGCGCCGTTTCTGAAGCACCAAGGTTACCCCTACTCCCTTGCACTATCTAAAGGATGTGTCCCTTTTTGTCCCTTATAATACGCGGTTCTGGCAAAAAGCCCATTTGCCTGGCGTGCAAGACCATGCAATATCCCCTCACGGCTTCCCGAGAATAAAATAAATGCACGAACCAACCAGCTTCTCGGATAACGCAATGGCAAGCCACAACCCCAATGAACGGGCACGATATCGCGGGGTTTTCTATCCCTTAGAATTCGAGAGCTCTGCCAATTTACGGGCGTTTTTTCGCTTCGAGGCAGTCTTATGCGGCATGAGGAGGGTAAGTCTTTTTTCGTCGCGACCATTACGGATAACAAGATCATTAAAAATTGGAATGGATTTTTCGCTTCGTAACAATTCAGGATATCAGAAATCGGGCAAGTTTAGCGCCTTCGCTGTCAGGCGGTATGCCCTCAATCCCGCAAGCTTTGCGTATTCGCTGTATTCGGAAACCTGCAATTGGAGAAATTTATGCCCTTCCCGATTTTGTCGCCTTTGTGCCTGTAGCGGCCCTGCTGGCACTACGCTTCGCTACTCTCTTTGCCGGCGTCGCCTTTTTTCTTGGTTGCGCGGAGCAGCGTTCTATCAGCCATTCAGCCACTTTAGGAGCCAATTCCTTTTGGGACTTGGAGCTTACGTAGATGCCTATATGTCCACCGGGAAAACTGTAAAGGGTCTTGTCCTCGCTCCCCACCAGATCGTTCAGCGGGATGGTGCTCGCTGGGGGAACGAGGTGGTCTTCCGTCGCGTAAATGTTTAAAAGGGGAACGGTTATGTTCTTCAGGTTCACCCTCCTTCCCCCGATTTCCAACTCGCCTTTTACCAGTTTGTTCTCCTGATATAAATCCTTAATGAACTTGCGATAGGCCTCTCCCGCCTGGGCGGGGCTGTCGAAGATCCACTTTTCCATGCGCACGAAGTTAGCCACGGTAGCTGGGTCGTCCAGATTGTCCATCAAGCCCACATACTTGTCAACCATCAATTGAAAGGGCTTGAGCATAAGAAACGCCACATTGAGGAATTCCCCGGGAATAATGCCCATCGCGTCCACCATCTTATCCACGTCTAAATACTGACTCCACACGTTAAGCAAGCCATCGGTGGTATGAAAGTCGATGGGCGCCACCATGGTAATCAGATTGAGGATTTTCTCGGGATAGAGCGCGGTATAGATGGTGACGAAAGTTCCCCCCTGACAAACTCCTAAAAGGTTTATCCTATCATGACCCGTCTCTTTGCGCACGTAATCCACTGCGTCGTTTAAGTAGACATCGATATAGTCTTCCAGAGTGACATAGCGATCCCCATGGTCGGGATAGCCCCAGTCGATTATGTAGATGTCCAGCCCTTGGCCAAGAAGATTGCGGATGAGGCTGCGATCGGACTGCAGGTCCATCATATATTGGCGATTAACCAGAGCATAGCAGATCAAAATGGGCACCGGGCAGATTATTTTCTTCCCAGGAAGGTAATGATATAGACGCATCTTATCTTCCTCAAAAACCAGCTCTTTGGGCGTGGGCTCCACGTCTATGTCGCTTAAGGTGGTGAGGGTCTCCATTCCCTTCACTACCTTGCGGGTGATGTCTTCCAACTCCCCAATGAAAAAGCCGGGATCCATGAATTCCCTGAGCATATCTATCCCACCCCCTCCCCGGATTCTTGCCGTGCAAGCAATTTCTCCAGCTCCTTTTTCTGCCTACGCACCTCTCTCTTCAATTCGTGAATGGTCTTGTAGAGATGGTTCATCTCCGAACGATTGGGGAAAGGCAGATCCTTGGCGATTTCCTCGATGAAAGTTTGGAGGCTGGATCGGAACTCCATACCTTTTTCCACCAGTTGTCCCAGGAGGCGAGAAAATTCCTCGGTGCGAAAGGTTTCCACATATACATCCTCATTGGTCTGCCACCATAAGCGGTAAAGATCCCTGAAGCTTTTCAGTTGCTCGCCCTCTCCCGAGGTCTGCATCTCAGCCAGCCTTTCCTGGAGTTTCTTAATGGCGACATCTCCCGCGCTCCCCAGAGAAGCGTAAAAATCTACCACCACCAGGTTGAATTCCATCAGGGAATCCAGCAGGCGATCGAATTTCTCCACCGCTTCCCGGTAATAGCCCATGGCGGGCACCCGCAACATCCTGCCCACGCTGCGTTCATACGCCCTCTTCCATTCCTCGGAAATCCCGGCTACTTGCTCCGGGGTCATCCTCTCGCCTTTCTGCCATCTTTTCAGCATGCTCTGGGAGAACTCCCACCAGGGCTCCCAGAAACGCATGACCGCCTCCGCCTCCATACGGGGGATCTCGCCAGAGTAAATCTCGGCGATCCATTGCCATGACTGGGGAAAGGCGACAGCGAAGATCTTTTTGATTATCTCCTCATACCCTCGCGACCATTCCTGGAACAGCTTTTCGTAAACCTCTGGCCCCATGGTTTCCTCTCCAGAAACCACATCTTGGAAACGCTGGAACAGATTCATCCACCAGGCGAATAGCTGCATGTATATATCCGCGCTGGAGAACATTTTAAGAAAAGTTTCTGGTCCCAAACCTTCAAGCGGGGGCGGGAATTTTTCCATGAGGTCTTTCATATAGGAAATCCATTGATTGTAGAGGTCCTCCGGGAGGGCCTCCATGGCAACCTTTTCCCCTTTCTTGCCCCAGTCAGCTATCTGGCTCCATCCCTTAACCCAATTTCTAAAAGCGTCAGCCTGCATCTCCGGCCATCTCTTCCATATCTCTAACCAAGGAGTGGACCCCGTTTCCATCTCTCCGCCCCCCTCGCGATTTCCAATGCCTTTAGCCCGATCCTATTACCTCTTCCAGTTTACGCAGTCCTTCGTCCATGTTGCGTCGGAATTCTTCCCTGGACTTGCGCAGGGTCTCGAGCCAGTCGTTGAAAGCTTTTTCGCCCTCCTTCTGCAGGCTCTCGCTCTGCTCTAAAACCATCTTCCACATCTTGATCATCTGCTCTTGAAGCGAATCCATGGCGTCCAGCGAGCCGCGAATGAAGGTGCGCATTCCTTCCAACATCATCTTCTGCATCATCTTGGTATCCATATTTATCTACTCCTTTCCTTCGTTAATACTTTTTCTTTATCTCTATTTCGCCAACTCTTTGTTTATTAATTTTCTTCCCCCGCGTTAGATTTATAAACATTTAGGCGCTCTTTTCCGGGTTACTTGTCACCTCCATTTAGCGTTATTTTATGCCAATAACCACCCACCTAGTATGGCACAAATCATGCTCGTATCTGATAGGCAGGCCAGATAGTCCCATCTTGTTCACATATAGGGGTGGCTATCCATCTCAATGCCGAATGCTAGCCGTTGAATAATTTGTTGTCCATTATTACTTTCTTTGAGCTACAGCTCATATGCGAAGTTTTATGAGAACTTCGGGGATCGCTGAGCTAAAAGATAATCGGCGCGCGATGAGACCATGCGGTCATGAAGAGGAGCTAACGAACCTATTTTTAATTTGCTCCAGAGAGCGGGCCAATTTTCGATGGCGCGCTATCTGGACGGCGAAAAGAGAGACGCGCCTCTTGAAAAATATTTAATATAAGTTGGAGGAAATGTCGATATTATAGGAAAATGCAAACATCAGAGCGGGTCGTAGCGAAAAATTCGGATTGGGCGCGGTCGCGGCCAATATCGCAACTTTTTCGCTTAGCAAAGCTTAATGGTGGAGAATTCTGGAAAAGGAGGCGATAATTATGCCTTTTTGCACACGTTGCGGGAACCAGATAAGCGATCAGGCCATCTACTGTACATCCTGCGGAGCGGAAGTAAAGGCCTCGCCCTCACAACAGCCCCCTTCCGCTTACTTTCGGGCTCCTCCATCTGGGGGAGCACCTCTTTATCAGTCCACAGGATATCAGCCTCCACCCGCCCCCGGCACACCCTCCTACCCCGACGTTCCGCCAACCGGCGAAGCTCCATATTCTCCACCTCCCCCAGCTAAAAAGTCAAAAAAGGGTTGCGTGATAGCCCTGGTCATCACGCTGGTTGTCATTTTGGTAGGAGCGGGGCTCGCTGTGGCCTTGGGTTTTTGGGTATTTAAAGCGGACAAGGAGCCCGTGGAGCCCGTCGAAACGGTGGAGTCCGGGGAAACGGCGAAGATCGTGGAAACCGTGAATAAATTTATGGAGGCGTTAAACAAAGGGGACACGGATACGGCATGGAACATGCTCTATTCCAACTCTCCGTTTAGGTGGTATTATAGCATGAGTAAGGAGCAATTCGATGCCTATGTGGTAAAGCCCTGTATAAACTACTTTTCTTCCTGGAACGCCTACGACTGCAGCGTGTCCGAAGACACCGCCAACGTGAAAACGAAGATGACGCCGCGAACAGGGGATCAATACGAAATGACTATCATTCTTAACAAACAAGATGGAGATTGGAAGGTCTTCGACATGCTTTACGATTACGAGATGGAACGCCGAAAAGGGCACACCCTTTAATATTCTCCGGTATTTACATTTGAACCACCTGTTTGACCGGCTTCCCCCATGCTTAAATTGGTCGTTTGGAACGGGCATTTCCGCACTATAAAAACGGATGTTACAATTTTGTTAAATTTATAAAGGTTTGATAAAGGACCATCGAAATTATTTAATGAGGCGAGTGCAAGACCCACCATTGATAATCCTCCAAGGATTGGGAGGGTAGCTGACAAGGGAAGGGATGCAAGCAGGATCTTCTGCACTCGCCTTATTCCTTTATAGAGAAAAAGCCAATTCAATTTGGTTATTTCAAGCGTCTTTTTTACCTCAAACCAGCACGTAACAAGAGAGTTCACGCGTCCAACAGCGCTTAGTTCATGAAAAATTTCAAGCGTCTTTTTTACCTCAAACCAGCACGTAACAAGAGAGTTCACGCGTCCAACAGCGCTTAGTTCATGAAGAGATTGTCTGATCGCTTTTAGGTGAAAAAAGATAGAGTATACCTTAAATTGCCTTTATGAAAAATCGCCTTTTGGCTTTCGCACCTCACCGGTTTTCTGGAATAGGGAAACCAGGCTGGATCCCCAGGGAAGATCAAAATGTCGCAGAATAACGTACTCCAGCCGGTTGAGAATAGAAAGCGCCGTCTCACTAGCTGGATAAGCGGTCTCCATATCCTGGATCCACCTTCCATTCCCCCTAACCAAGTCTCCCTTTCTTATATAGAAACGAATCAAAGGGTGAGCCAGGCTGATATAGTGGCTGCAGCGCAGCGCGCGAAGTCCATTTTTTAAGCCCAGTTCCCTCATTTCTTTAACCGTGTAACGTCTCAGATGGCCGCTTACGCAATCGAAAGAGCTATAGAGACGGGGATTGGCGGGAACGGTCAATAAGAGAAACCCATGTGGCTTGGTTACCCTGGCCAATTCCTGAAAAGCTACAGTGTCCAGTGGAATATGTTCCAGCACATCCAGGCAAGTCACCAGATCATAGGAGCAATCGGGATAAGGAAGCTCGCATATGTCCGCGATCCGCACGTCACCGCAACCCCGGGAACGACAGTAGCGAATAGCTTCCTCGGCGCAATCGCATCCACTAACCTCTCCATATTTTTCCAAAAAAACCAGGTTTCCCCCTGTTCCGCAGCCCACGTCCAGTATCTTAGCGCCTTGAGGGAGACGAACCCCTCCAAGAACCCGCGACAAGACCGCCCTTCTGCTCCGGAACCACCAGTGCATATCTTCCTTTGAATAGATACTCTTATATGCCTCGTCTCTCAATTTCATCTCATATCACCGCGAGGGCCTCCGATGCCGCCATTCCATTGAACTCGACCCAGGGTATGTCTTTGCCGTTTTCCTCGACTGTTCCGACTTTCCCATTACCCCATATTCCTCATTGATTATGAATGTCTACCTCGTAAACATCTCTCTTCGCAACCGGTTAAAAACGTGATTGATTTAAGCAATCTCAATTACCCTTATTGGCAATATGTTCTTATACGATATTAAAAACATACTTTTGATAGAATTGATTCTTTTAACTCAACTATTTTAATTAAATATTCATCCTATCCCTATGCTATATGAAAAATCATTCATGAACCAGCCCGCGGAACCAAGCATGCCAACGTTGTCGAGGCTAACGATAAGAATTAACACGCAGAACAAATTGGAGATGCCTGGACGAGGGCGTTTTCACAAGGACAAGGAGTGATAAACAGAAGATGTCTTTCCCATCCATGATAAGTTTTTGATGAAACGGTAGAGGTTGACAAGGGGAAACATTCTTTAAAGATATGGATAATTTAAAGAGGTCGCGGAGCCGAGGAAATAATCGCGATATGGCTGTAACGATAAAGATACGGCATAAGGAGAAAAAACTTGTCGCCGTCTCTCATCTGACAAATATTGACGGTTTCGCTAAACGGATCTTTTTTAATCTGTAAAACATTTTCACGGAGTTTCGCGGGGAACGTCGGGTATGGACTATATCGCTAAACGGCTTTTTAGTCTGTATAAGCATTCTCACGGAGCTTCGCGGGGCATGTTCACTGAGCATGGAGGGATTTGAAAATAGACATCCTCACATAAACAAAGTGCTGGCGAAGCAATAAGTTAATTATTTACAACTCCCCACACAATAATCTAACCCCTCCAACTACCGACGGCGCTTCCTGGAGAGGGTCCCCATCGCATCCGCCAAGATACAATGCCGATACCATCGCAAAATAACATATCGCAGTCGTGATCCAAGGTCGTTCACACAGCCCTTCAACATTACGTAAAAACACTCACATTGTCTTCAAAAAATTCAACTGGTTCTAGCGTCACTGTAGTTTATGGCCCTTGGAGCAGACCGCTTTGGGAGGATTGCCCTCCAGGCTGTAAGTGCCTCCGGCCGGTTCCACAGGCACGCTACGCAGAAAGGTGGGAACTAGATCATTTATGCTCTTAGGGTAGCTGCCGTTCTGAGTGAAATAGGTTTGCACAGCGCCGTCGATGGTCCTTAAGTTTGCTTGGCAGACCCGCTCCACATTCTCCCCGCCTATCGCGCCGCTGTTGCCTTCCCAATCCTTAGATTCCCCACCTTTGGACCCGCACCCCACTGCTAAGCACGCCGCCAGCAGGAAGAAGAGAAGAGTCGCCATAATGACGAGAACATTATAACGCTTTCTTTTCATCTCCATCTCCTTTCTTTTACGTCCCAACCATGCTTTCTTTATATCGGCATGAAAACATCTAAGCAGAACCTTTAAAAAAGGCGCGCTTTCTCCGGAGAATAAAGACGCCCAACATACATGGCGGTTCGGGCTCAGGGAAGAGGAGGTTGGATTTTGAGAATAAGAGCTGAGATCGATCGTCGTCCAGAACCATCATTAATAAACGGAGTATTGTTATCTCCAGCTGATTAAATTTATGGGAATGTTCATTTAGGGGTAATGGATAAACTGCTAGACAACCGTGATAAAATACATATAGTTTATAAAAATCTTGCGAAAGGGAATAAGTATACTAAAGCTCCAATTCTAACAACATCACAGCACCCATCGAGCCATAACGCAACGAAGCACCGATTTGGCAAAGTAAAGCAAGGACGAGGCGGACATGTAAACGCATTCTTCCGCGGGTAAGGACCGTGACTAGTGAAAAGGAGGAAGATATGGAGAAAATCTATAAGGCCTGGCCCAAAGGAGTCTTCAAGCAACTCTCTTATCCCGAGATTCCCGTGTTTCAGCTTCTGCGTTCCGCCACCCTGCAGTGGCCTTGGCGCAACGCCATCATCTTCGCCGGGATGGAGGTCACTTACCAAGAGCTAGACCAGCTCTCCGACCGCTTCGCCACTGCCTTGGCCGACCTAGGGGTGAAAAAAGGAGACCGGGTTGCCGTTCACTTGCCCAACTGCACCCAGTTCGCCATCGCCTATTACGGATTGCTCAAAGCGGGAGCGGTTTTTGTCCCCATGAGCCCACTGCTGGCAGAGAGGGAGTTCGTCTTCCAGTTGAATGATTCAGGAGCGGAGACCTATATTGGATTGGACATTCTCTCCGCCATGCCCAAAGAAGCGCTTCCTAAAACCCCAGTTAAAAACGTTATCCTCACCAGCTTGGCTGACTGTTATCCTCCCGTCTCCGCGCCGGCCAAGATGCTCTCCAAAACCCCCTTCGAAGAGGGAATAATCGACTTCTGCGACCTGCTGGCCAAGTACCCACCAGAACCACCCCAGATCGACTTCAACGTAAAAGAGGATCTTGCCCACATAGCTTATACCGGAGGCACCACCGGCACCCCCAAAGGGGTTATGCTCACTCACTACAACGTGGTGGTGAACTGCTGCCAGTTCGCTTACTGGTTCGCGGGCGGGGACGTGCTCTACGAGGACGGAAAATTGGGCATAAAAAGGATGGAGGGGGATTCCGACGAGGACCATCCCATCGGGCGAGGAACGGAAATATCCCTGATCGTAGTCCCCTGGTTCCACGCGATGGGATCGGTAGGGTACCTCTCCATGCAGCTTTTGGGCGGAAACACACTAGTGGTGTTCCCCCGATTCGAGCCCACGGAGTACCTCCAGGCTATCCCCAAATACCGCGCTACCGTCTTTGGCGGGGCGCCCCAGCTCTTCGTTCCCCTGGTGGAAAACCCTATCTTCAAGGAGATAGACATGTCGGATATCCGTCTGGTGGCATCGGGAGCCGCGCCCATACCTCTCTATCTTCTGGAAGCGATGCAGGAGAAGATACCCGGTGTGGTGGTGGAGGCTTATGGGCTTACCGAGGTGACCATGGGCTGCACCTCCAATCCCCCCAGCCGGGAGGGATTCCGCCTGGGTTCGGTAGGCCTGCCTATGCAGGACACGGAGATTAAAATCGTGGACCCGGAGAACTACGAAAAAGAATTGCCCATTGGTGAAGTGGGGGAGATCTGCGTGAAAGGCCCCCAAGTAATGGTAGGCTACTGGAACAAGCCGGAGGAGACCGCTGCGGTGCTCAAAGAGGACGGCTGGTTGCTCACCGGGGATATCGGCAAATTCGACGAAGACGGATACCTTTACATCGTGGATCGTAAGAAGGACATGCTCATCTACAAGGGATACAATGTTTATCCCCGGGACCTGGAGGACGTTATCAACTCACATCCGGCGGTAGCCCAGTCGGCGGTGGTGGGAAAATACGATGATCGTTACGGCGACATCCCCATCGCCTTCGTGCAGTTAAGTCCAGGCGCGCAAGCCACCGAGGAGGAGATTCTGGAATTCGCCAACTCTCAGCTGGCGGCGTATAAGAAGATTCGCCTGGTCAAAATCTTGGAAGAGCTACCCGCCAGCGCCGCGGGCAAAATCCTGCGCCGTGAACTGCGTGACCAAGCGCAATCTTTCGAGTTGTAGGAAAATAGGGATAACCAAAGAACAAATGTAGCGATAAATTAAGTCCTGTAGGTAATCGCTGGAAAAACAAGAGGGCGAGCCCAAGGGTTCGTCCTTTTTTCCTTCCCAATGAAAGATGAGACCGTTGAATTATCCATAACCTTGGAGCCGCATTCCAGGATAAGAGTTCATATCCGTCACTAACGTTCATAAAAATACTCTTAAACCTCGTGTTCTCTCGTTTAAAATCAATTTCAACTTCTTTCCCTCTATTTTCGCGATATTCCCGGAGTTATATTAAGCTTTAAAACTAAACCTGATTTCGACTTCGACCCCATTCAATTGATTAAAAAATCAACATAGATTGTCATAGCACGCCTTATATTCACTACTGCTGCATGTATGTGCGGTGTTTTTTCACCACCTGGACCACACGGACATGTTTCCCATCCGTGAGCGTCATCGCCTCATGGAAAAGGTTTCTATCTTGTTGGAGCTCAATTATCAGTAGGATAATAGTTAACATCATATTCGACTCTTGACAGCGGATTATTCCCGCCGTGATAAGCGAAGACAGGAGGTAGGCTTATGGCACTTTTCTCCCGAAATATTTCGGTGGAGGTGGAAGAGGATGATGGAAACCTGATTCTTAAAGGAAGGCTCCATGATCAGCGTATGGGAACCGACCTGCACGTGATCGAAGCTCGCATGAGGGTATCCGTGTTAAACGGGGAGATTTTGGGGATAGAGGCATCCATGCCCCATATCCCCCTGGAGGAATGCGAGCTCGCTTTGGAGACGGTAAATAAGCTACATAATGTAATCATTCAACCAGGTTTCTCAGATAAGGTGAGAGAGATAGTGGGATCCGAATCGGGCTGCAGCCACCTCGCCAGCCTGATCATGAATATGGGCAACGTAAGCGTCCAGGGAAGGGCTTCTTACGTTCGAAAACACGCCGGGGATGAGGAGAGCTGGGCGAGAGCGCTGCGGGATCACGTGGAACAGCTGGGCATCATCGGCAGCTGCGTCTGTTGGAGAGAGGATGGTCCGTTGGTAAGGCGCTGGCGGGAACGCCTAGAGAAGAGCGAAGGTTAGGGACATCCCCACCCTCTTCCGCCGAGATTATCTTGGATCTTGCCTGTTAATCCGTGGCCCATCCACTCATCGCGATGTGTTAGCTTCAGCCCTGATATATTTCGCCGAAAGAGTTATATATGTCCTAAATATATGTACTGAATAAGTCCATTTATCGCAATCGAAGCATACGCTCTGAGTCTTCCCGCTCGCCGGTCAATCCCTAGGTGTCACCCGGATATGCAGATCTTTATCCTCCGAGACCTCCCATTCCACACGCGTATCCACCCCGAAAGCCAGTTCATAGATGCCTTGGGCTAGGCCTGTCACCATGAGATGCAGCGCCGAGTTTTCCACGCGCAGACTCATGCTCCGCCGAGATACCTCCATCTCTTCAAGGCTTCCCAGCCCCCTTAGCGCAAGCTGAAGGCGCATGGTTTCCACATCGCTGAATTCTTTCACTGAATAAAAGCCGGTTTTAACGAAACGACGCTGCGCCTCGATCACCGTCCTGGGCACCGCTTCCCCTACTTCCCTTTCCATCTCCTGAAAGAGGGGGTCCAGCATGCCGGGACCTAGGAATGCCATGCGCCTGCCGGTCCTTCCGCTCCTGATGATCCCGCTCTCCTGGTCCCAGCGAAATTCGGAAAGCGCCGCCGGGCCGCCACAAGTGGAACACCTCTCCCAATGAATATGGCCCTCCCGATGGCGATATTCATCCATATACATTTTTTTTCTTAACTCCTTGGGGTGCGCAGCGGGAAAGACTTTCACCTCATGGATTCCCGGCCTGATCTCACTGCAGGAAAAGCCGTGCTCCCGTTCAGTCAGCGCCTCCACGGTCCCCACTATATTCCCCAGAAAAAGAGGCAAGGAATAAGGTTTTTCCAGAAGCAGGGTTACATAGTCAGCCTCATCCCCCTGGTAGCGAATGCCGGCGAAAGTGGGCTTTCCGAAGCCCATGATCTGCCCTATTTGCATCACCTTGTCTATGACCAGTTCCATCTTCATAGCTCGCTCTTTGACCATCTCCACCATGTCTTGAGGCAATAGGTATTTAATATAACTGAAGGTCATCCTGCGAGAAACATGTGCCACGATGTGCTCGATGGACTGCCCTATTAAGTTTCCGATGCCCGCATAAAGGGGGTCGAGGTTTTCGCACTCGATGAAGGCCAATCGGGTCTTTTTCTGCCTTTTCTGCACCATTACACCGCTGTTCAGCCACACATGCTCACTGGTTATATAGCGCGGGACGCCGCATTCGGTGCATACTGGAGCTTCCTGCATTCTAGGTTATCCTTTTCCAGTTAAGCTTTCCTGTTTCTTGCCTCAAGATAATAAGTTTCCTTATCATACGCGCTTGCAGGCCCTAAAAAGACAGGTCTTTTTCAACAAAAACGCTGAGAGAACTCTTAGGTTTATCGATTGCTTCAGTCCATCTATTAATACCATATTCCAACAGATCATGAAGATTCAACATGACGGGAAGTTATACCCTCCATGGGGCATCCTTGGTTTCCATCTGCAACCGACCCAAATCGAGAAAGAAGAATAGAACGCGAGCTGCCATCCAAATATGTTACATATTATTAAATTACTATTTAAAGATGCCTCTTTTGACATTCACTGGTTGAGAGTTCTCGAGATCTCTTTATTGCTGCACCTTTATGTTTAATCTCCTTTGCGAATACCTAAGACATTAGGAGGGCTTCTTAGATTTTCACGGACAAATGTCATGCTTCCTAGTTTAATGACGAATGTCAGAAGGCATGACAATATTTTTTTGCAAAATGTAAAATAACTGACGCGCGTTAATTCGATTAAAAAGGGCGGGAAACCCGCCCTTTAATCTTACTCGGCCTTGATCGTCTCACGGCATCTAACCTTACCTCGACCTTAACTTTAGCTTAGCCGAGACATCCTCTCCCTTGCTTACGTAAAAACAAAATAACTTTATCCCAGCAGGTGCCGGGCGATGACCACTCTCTGCACCTGGTTAGTGCCCTCATAAATCTGGGTGATCTTGGCGTCCCGCATCATGCGTTCCAAGGGATATTCAATCATATAGCCGTATCCCCCCAGAACTTGCACCGCGTCCACGGTCACCTTCATAGCAACGTCGGAGGCGAAACACTTGGCCATGGCGGATACGGCTGAGGCTTCTCTTCCTGCCCGCTCCACCAATGCGGCGGAGTAGTAAACCAGCTGGCGCGCCGCCTCCACCTGCATGGCCATATCCGCGATCATGAACTGGATACCCTGCAGCCTGGCTATAGGCCCCCCGAACTGCACCCTTTCCTTAGCGTAAGCGATGGCGTGGTCAAGCGCTCCGGTGGCGATTCCCACAGCTTGGGCACCGATGGAGGGGCGAGTGCGGTCCAGGGTCATCATGGCGATCTTGAACCCTTCGCCCTCTTTGCCCAGCAGGTTCTCGGCGGGCACCTCCATATCGGTGAAGATCAGCTCAGTGGTTTGGGAACCGCGGATACCCATTTTGTGCTCAATCTTGCCCACCTCAAATCCGGGGAAATCCTTCTCCACGATAAAGGCGGAGATGCCTTTCACTCCCGCGCTTTCGTCGGTCTTTGCGAAGATGGAATAGGTGTCCGCGATGCCGCCGTTGGTGATGAAGCATTTCTGCCCGTTGATGATATACTTGTCTCCCTTCTTCACCGCACGGGTGGACATGGCGGCTGCATCGGAGCCCGCGCCCGGCTCGGTGAGACCGAAAGCCGCTTGTTTTTCACCCCTCGCCAGCGGGGGGATATATTTCTTCAGCTGCTCGTCGTTGGCCGCCAACATGATAGGCTGGGAGCCCAGCTTGCAAACCGCCAGGATCAGGCTGGTATTGGTGCAAACCCTAGCCAGCTCCTCGATGGCGATACAGATGGTGAGCAGGTCTCCCCCGGCTCCATCCAACTCCTCCGGAAAACAGAGAGCCAGAAGGTCATTGTCCCTCAACAGCTCAAACATATCCCAAGGATATTCCCCGGAGGCGTCTATCTCCGCCGCCCTTGGCTCCACCTTCTCCTTGGCCAACTGTCTCACGGTCTGTTGGAGCATCTTCTGTTCTTCAGTGAGTTCGTACATTCTTCCCCCTCCTTTTCGATCGGCCACAGCCGCCGAACACATCCTTTCCTCCGCTGAGGCAACTTATCATCCAATACAAACGGAATAACCCTGGCGCGTAGTTTTAAAGAAATTTATCGAGTTATTCCACCTTTATGATCATAGAGTCTCCCTGTCCGCCTCCACCGCAGATTCCCGCTCCGCCATACCCCCCGCCACGGCGGCGGAGCTCATAGGCCAAGGTGGTGACTATGCGGGCTCCGCTCACCCCGATGGGATGACCGAAGGCGATGGCGCCGCCGTTCACGTTGATATTTTCGGCCTTCTCTGGATCAAGTCCCAGCGCAGCGGCGGAATGCCAGCACACGCTGGCGAAAGCCTCGTTTATCTCTATCAGTTTTAGGTCCTGAAGCTTTAAGCCAGCTTTATCCAGAGCGTTTTTCAGCGATTCGGCGGGAACGTTGTGCAAATTGGTAAACTCATCGGCTATCCAACCATAAGAAACGATGGAGCAGAGAGGTTCAAGTCCCAGCTCTCTCGCCCTCTCCCCGCTCATTACCACCGCGGCACAGGCGCCATCGTTAATCTGAGAGGCATTCCCCGCTGTGATAGCTCCTTCCTTATCGAAGGCGGGGCGCAGCGCCGCCAGCTTCTCCACAGTGGTATCCGGGCGAACTCCCTCGTCTTTCAGGAACATAATCGGCTCGCCCTTCTTCTGCGGAACTTCCACCCCCACAATCTCCCCCTCCAGCAGGCCTTTCTCCTGAGCGGCGGCTGCCCGCTGGTGGCTGCGCGCCGCCCACAGATCCATCATCTCCCGGGTAATTCCCAGCTTTTTCGCCCACTCGTCGCTTCCCTTGCCCATATGTTTATTCTCGAAGGCGTCCCAAAGTCCATCTTTTATCATGGAATCCACCAGCTCACCATCGCCCATGCGGTAACCGAACCTTCCCTTAGGGATGAGATAAGGGGCATTGGTCATGGATTCCATGCCTCCCGCAACGATTATATCCGCCTGTCCCAGCTTTATCATCATGTCCGCCATCTCCAAGGCGCTCATGCTAGAGATACATACCTTATTGACGTTGATGCACCATACCTCCTTGGGTATGCCTGCCTTGGTAGCCGCTTGGCGGGCGGTTATCTGTCCCTGACCGGCCATGAGCACCTGTCCCATGATCACGCAGTCCACCATCTCCGGAGCGATCCCCGCCCTTTTAAGAGCCTCGGCGATGGCTATGCCGCCCAAGTCTTGCGCGGAGAAATCAATCAGAGCTCCTCCCATCCTCCCGAAAGGGGTACGAGCTGAGCTGACGATGACGGTATCCTTCATATCCCCTTCCTCCTTCCTTGTCTACAAACCTAGTTCGCGTGAGATCACCAGGCGCTGCACCTCCGAGGTGCCCTCGCCGATCTCCAATATCTTGGCGTCGCGGAAGAACCGGGAAACGGCGTACTCTTCCATATAACCGTAACCACCAAAGATCTGCACCGCCTGAACCGCCGCCTGCATGCACATCTCCGAGGCGAATAGTTTAGCCATGGACGCCTCTTTGGTATGGGGTTTGCCCGCATCCCGCAAAGCCGCCGCTTTATAGGTGAAGGTACGGGCCAACTCGATATTGGTGGCCATATCCGCTAGCTTGAACTGGATGGCCTGGAATTTGCCGATGGGCTGACCGAACTGAACCCTTTCCTTGGCGTATCTAATCGACTCTTCCAGACAACCTTGAGCGGTCCCCACCGCCAAGGCGGCTATGGCGATACGTCCTCCATCTAGGCATTTCAAGAACTGGCGGAATCCCTCACCTCGCTTGCCAATCAGATTTCCCTCGGGCACCCTGCACTCGTCGAAGTGGAGCTCCCGGGTGTCGGAAGCGTGCCATCCCATCTTCTTATACTTGGGAGCGATGTTATAGCCAGGAGTGCCTTTGGGCACATAGATATTGGAGATCTCCTTCTTTCCATCCTCGCGGGTGCCGGTAACCACGGTGATGGTCACTCCGGCGCTTATATCCGTTCCCGCGTTAGTGATGAAACATTTGGTTCCATTGATCACCCACTGTCCTTTCTCCAGACGGGCGTTGGTCTTCGTATTTCCAGCGTCCGATCCCGCCTCCGGCTCGGTGAGGCCGAAGGCGCCCAAAGCCTTGCCCTGTGCCAGCGGGACCAGCCATTCGCGTTTCTGTTCCTCGGTCCCGAAATGATAGATGGGTGCCGATCCCAGGCAGGTATGAGCCTCCAAGGTGATGGCGCAAGAACCATCCACGCGTGCTATCTCCTCCACCGCTATGGCGAAGGCCAGCTCATCTCCCCCAGAACCTCCGTACTCTTCCGGCCAGGGTATGCCCATCAATCCCATGTCAGCCATCTTCTCGATGATATCGTAGGGAAATTCCCCGGATTCCCACATCTCCTCCACTTTTGGCCTGATTTCCTGCTCGGCGAAGTCGCGCACGGAGTTTCTAAAGAGGGTCTTCTCTTCATCCAGTTCGAATAACAAGCTGCATCACCTGCCTTTTATCCTGCTGCAAAAAATCCTTCGACGAAAGGATTATATATTAATTAGATTCCAGCTTCAATTAGAGTTGATGCCGACCAATTTTTCCCAACTCGCCGTCGAAACATAAAAACTTCCGCCACCAAAACCATTGAGAGAATATAATTGTCTCGATCCATACACCAGAGAAATCATGGCAAAATCCAAGTTCTAAAATCTTATCGAATTTGGCCACTATAAATACGTATGGGACCTACTGAAAGAGGGATGGGAAAGCGAAGGAGAGGATAGGTCATCCTCTCCTTCGCATCAATTTACGCGGGTTCAAACCACATTAAAAGCATTGGATGGTCCACGGGTTCGGTGGCGTAAGCGACTTTCACCGGCATTCCCACCTTGATCTTATCCAGCTCTCCATAGTTTTTCATCTGATGGGTAAAGAGGGTATCCGCTCCATCCAGCTTAACCATGGAGAGGATATAGGGTGTCTCCACTTTCATGAAGGCGGGCACGAAGTAGGATACCGAAAAACTCTCCAGGGTGCCGGTGCCCGGCAGCTCCTTCCACTTGGTGATGCTACGGCAATCAGCGCAAAGTGGTCGGGGAATCGCCCATACCTTCCCACAGTTCTGGCACTCCGTGGCGAAGAATTTATGGTTAGCGAGCTCGATAAAGAACCGGGAATATTTGCCCAAGATATGCTTATAAGTAAAGTTCATCTTCCACTCGATCCGCATGATCTGGCGAAAATCTTTCCAGGGATCGCCCTC
>JACVIX010000020.1 GCA_015711725.1 Candidatus Geothermincola primus
TGAGGCATGACTATGTCCAGTATGATTAGGTCCACCGAACTCTCGGTGGCGAACTGGAGCGCCTCTCTTCCGTCCCTAGCCTGTAACACCTCAAAACCCTCGCCCTCAAGCAGTTCGGCGATGAGCCTCCTGATGTGAACGTCGTCGTCCGCTACCAGTATCGATTTCTTACCCATACCTGATCACCTTTGTCTCTAATGAATTAGTCGGATGAAAATAGCCGTCACTTTAACCGAAATCAACGCTGCTATAGCGCTTCATCAAAACTTCCATAATCGCTTAATACCATCGTCCACGAACCCTTAACCATATTTTGATACAGTCCATACTCAATATCAAATATGCACTCAATGTAGAATTTCCCTTGGCCGCGGCCCCCATGATTCTTTCTCCCGCGACCTCCACATTAAATCTTTGTAAACGGTTTGTTTCGCATACTGTCTCAGATTACATATAATGTTGGTTTGGTATCGGTGCCATCTCCTCCAGATGACGAAAATGAACCTCTACCGTCGTCTTCCCTTTTTCCATTATCCAAAACATCCAGTAACGCCTCGCACGTTTTTAACAGTCAAACATATTTCTACATATTGTTATTAATTAATGCGCTCCGCATATCACCCACATATGCGAGATCTCATTTCCCACTTTGATAGCGGACTTCACCATAGTGGCGGGAAAGCGATAAAAGCGTTTTTACCACCGCGGGAACCATCAGAGATGCCCGTTGCTCAGGCTTATAGGAAGTAATAAGATAAAAGAGTTATTATCTCTCAAGTTCAGCGGTACGATAAATAAAAGCTAGGCGAGGCCTTATCTACGAAGTATAGGCGACGATCCGACAGCCAACGCACGTGGCCTCAATGATATCTCTAATTGTTCTTTCGCCTGATGCTTGAAAAAAGGATAGAAACGCCTGTCTGGAGGTAAAGGATTACGATGGTTAATGGCAGTGGACGCCTGGTCTCTTTGCTGGATGACCTCTACCTTATCAGAGGGACCCTGGGATCCAATGTATATCTGATAACCAACAGCTTCCCGGCACTGGTGGATGCCGGCTTCCCCCTGGATAAGATAGCCATTCGTCGCGCCTTAAAAGAGGGGGGGCGCCGTTCCGATAACCTGTCCATGATAGTCGCCACACATTACCATGGAGATCACGTAGGAGCCATTTCCGCGCTACAGAACAGCACAATGATAAAATCCGCTATCCACGAAGATGATGCCCCCTTCGCTAGAGGCGAGATTCCTCTGGAGAGGTTCAAAGTGGATTTACTGCGTACTCTCTATTACCGATCCCTCTGGCCATTATTTAAATACCGCCACTTCCGGGTGGACCTGGTCCTAAGAGAGGGTGATTTTCTTGATCTTCTGGGGGGGTTGGAGGTTATACATACCCCCGGTCACAGCCTGGGCAGCATCTGTCTATATCAGAAAGATAAGAAGATTCTCTTCAGCGGCGATCTAATCAGAAACGAGAAGGGGATACTGGAGGGGCCACCTCCCAATTTCACGCCCCAACCCTGGCGGGCCATAGAATCCTTAAATAAGATCGCCCAACTCGACTTCGATATCCTCTTGCCCGGCCACGGAATCCCCATCCTAAAGGGGGCGGGAAAGAGATTCAGGGCCCTGCTGCATTCAAGGCAAATTTGGCCCCTCGATCTTCAACCAACGAAGAATTCTTCCTCGTAAGGGCAATGACATCATTACCTGGAAGCGTGAAAAAACCAGGAGCTCGCAGGAAATTGATGGCAATACCCGCTGGTTGAGATTTAATCTCAGCGATACAAGGTCACAACCTGCCTAGAGAAGGGGCTCGATCATCGATTTTTCGTCTTATCGCTCTACGCCCCGCCTCAACTCGAAAAGGAAGTAAAAGTGCCGGTCTGTGCCAGTGGGTCTTTGCTTGTTCTCTTAAATTAATTTCCCTGCCCGTCCTCCCTTCGCTGACACAGGGTTTATTTGTCGTATCCCAAGGATAAAATGTGAATTGTTTCGTGTTTAGATTTTTCTACCTGGAATAGCCAAATAGGCGAAATTGATAAGAGAAAGGGAGCTCTCGCTTTCGATGGACTAGTTCGCTTAGCCGAAGAAGGGGGGAAATTAAGAGATGGGAAAGCTGGGTGTGGGCATCATAGGCTGTGGTCGCATCTTCGACCTGCACATGCTAGGTTACAGAGGAAGGGAGACCGAACAAGTCCTGGCCATCGCCGATATTTCCGAGGCGGCATTGGAATCGAGAGCGGCCGCCTATGGGATAGAAAAGAAATATACCGACTATCGCCATCTGCTCGAGGATGAAGAGATCCACCTAGTTGAGATACTCACTCCGCATCATCTTCACTTTCAGATGTGCATGGACGCTATTCAAGCGGGAAAGCATGTATCCCTCCAGAAGCCCCCAACCTTGAGGGTGGATGAACTGGACCGGCTGATAGAAATGGCTAAAAGCAAGGGAACCGTTTTAAGAATCTATGAGAATTTTATCTTCTACCCTCCCATAGTCAAAGCCAAGGAACTGGTGGAGGAAGGCGCCATCGGCACGCCCATCAACATCCGGATGCGTTCCCTTGCCGGGTCCGCCCAGGGTGGTTGGGAAGTCCCCTTGGAATCCTGGGCTTGGAGGGTTAGAGAGGAGACCTGCGGCGGAGGTCCCTTCGTCTTCGACGATGGGTACCACAAGTTTTCCATTGCCATCTTCCTAATGGGAGACGTGGAAAAAGTCCATTCCTGGATGGACAGAACCCAGGTGATTGAGGATGTCTATGTGGACGCTCCCAGTATCTGCACCTGGAAACATGTGGAGGAAAAGCGCTATGGGAGCTTGGACTTTACCTGGAGTTACGACATGTATATTAAATCCAAATATTACGCTCAAGATGATCGGGTGGAAATCACAGGCACGGAGGGAGTGGTCTGGGTCACCAGGGGGCACGGGAATATGTTGGACATTCCCCCAGTCCTGCTCTACCGCGACGGGAAACTGACCGCCTTCACTAATATCCAGACCGACTGGGGTATCAGTTTCCAGGAGTGTACCAGGCACCTCCTTAACGCATTGCGGGAAGGCTCCCCTCCCCGATTAAGCGGTCAGGAGGCCAGGAGGATTCTTCAGTTCGCCTTGGCCGCGATACGATCGGCGAGGGAAGGACGGGAGGTGAGACTGGACGAGATAAACTAGGCTATAAACTACTTCATCGGGAAAACGTGAATGAGAAAAGGAGGAGGCTCATTGGGGAAAATATCCTACTATTTATTAGCTTTCCTAGTCGGCGGCACTATAGCGGTTCACCTCTCCATGAACGCGGACGTGGGCGCCAAGCTGGGCAACCCACGCGCCGCGAATGCCGTATTTTGGATAATTGGGGCGGTGGTGGCCACTGTCATCTGGCTAGCCAGCCCTAACCGGTCGGCGATTACCGCTATCGGGAAGATAAATCCTGCATTGCTGTTGGCCGGCGTTCTGGGAGCGTCTCTGGTGTTAGCCACCGCGGTAATCATACCGAAAATCGGCGCTGGGCCGGCAAACGTAACCCTGCTTGCCGCGCAACTGATAACAGCCGTGGCAATCAGCCATCTCGGTCTATGGAGCAGCCCCCAACAGAGCATAACCGTCATCAAGATAGCGGGTATGGTGATCATGGCCGGCGGAGCCTCTCTAGCCATACTCTTCTGAAAGAGGACGCGGTGCGAAACTAAGTTATGAGACGCGGTCACTTCTGCACTTCGATAATCAGCCTGGGGGGACTGAGCAATTCTAGCACTCGGTAAGGGGTCCTCTTGGCTAAGCCTATCAGAAGAATTAAGGTGTTGTCCTCATAGGGATTGACGAACCTGACCTGCTTGATGACATCCAGTCCAGGGTGAATATCCTGCTGACCGGTATATACCAGGATGTAGCCACCTGGAGGAGAGATATCAACGAAGGAGGAGTTACAGGCAAGATCCACCCAGTGAGTGCCCTCAACCGGTACCATGTTACCCTCCAGATCTAGATAAGGAAGTATCCCATATCCAGTATGATATCTGGGAATACCGGTGCCAGGATTTATCTTCTGCCCCACGAACTCAAGCACCACTCTCTCTGAATCCGCAAGGTTCTCAAATTTTATATCTCTGAGAATCATTATCTCCTCGCTGCCCCCGAAGAGAGGGGAATATACGTAGGGTTTACCTTCCCCCGCTTGATACTCCCCAGAGTCCTCTTTTTCGCCAGCGAAATCCTCCGCGAGGCTCTCGTCCTTTAACCAGGCGCCGCCCTCCTGCTGTCCATTCCCACATCCATGCAAAAAAAACGCGCTTGTTGAGGCGAGCAGCAGGGCGGAGAGGCAGAAGATGGTGGTTCTCTTCGCTCTTTCCGTCTTAAGCATCATCTCACCTCCCTAACTGCGGTGGCCCTTCACTCAATCAATATTCCTCCCTTTTACATTATACAAATTAATGGGGACGTGAGATTAAGCTGCGGAAAAATTATTGAATCCGAGAGCCGATTCTTCCTATTGCCCACAATCAACAGCTTTATCTTCTTGGGCGCAGAAGAAATGCTAAATTTAAGAGGCCGATTCTTCTGAGAAAAAAGGTCCACGCCAAACTGACTACCTATCTCGCAGAAGAAATGCCAAATTTAAGAGGCCGATTCTTATCCTTTCCGCAAATTGTGTTTATCCGGCAGGATATCGGATGGGTTTTCTATTTTTCCCTCCAAAAGAGCGCCTGAATATGTGTTTTAAAATATATATAAATTTTAAAGTCGGGAGTGCCCTTACTCAAAAACGTTTAGGGCGATGACAAACAATCGCCTTTTGATAGTGCCCTCAACGCAAATCTAAAGAGGCGGCGCGGCAGCTCATTCGGATTTACGGGCGGAGCAAATTCGGCATTCATGGTTTTTTACGGCAAGCGCCACCCATATTAATATATAGACATCTAGCGGTCGAGGCGTTCCCGAGGTTCCGATTTACAGTTTATAAATCCTTTGGTATTATCTTCTTATGGCGTTTCTGAAGATAGCCGGGAGTAACGATATCATCAAGCTAGAGGGAAAAGCGGAATTCGTGCTTGGCCGCAGCGATGTCACCTCACAGTCCTTTCCCGACATAGATTTAACTCCTTACGGTGCCGAGGACAAAGGAGTATCCCGTTATCACGCCAAACTGATACTTCTAGGCAAACAGCTCAACTACGTCATGGATATGTCCAGCACCAACGGGACTTCCCTCAACGGCGAACCGCTGGAACCCTTGCGCCATTGGCCCATCTCCAACGGGGACAAACTGGAGCTTGGTAACCTGAAGCTCACTTTCCATGAGGAATAGAATCTCTTCCCAAAACTTAAGCGACCCTCTATATGTCCTTGACCCCGTATGTTGACCCTGTATGTATCCTTAAATATTTCCTTCGCCACCAGACATGAGCAATGAGCGCTTTTCTCTTCTCTCCCTCGCGTCGGCAACCATTCCCAACTATTCCAATCGTACACGAAATCTGAAAAAGAAAAACACTCGAGCATGAGTAAGACTATCCGTTTTAAATTGTATGTTAAAGGGCTGGGGTTAATGGTTTTCCTTTTTCCCCATGCAACTAATGTTGCCAGTATATTGGTCGATATTTTAATTAAAGAAAGATTCAATATAGCTGGGAAAGATATGATACTATGGCAGCGCGATATCGTATCATCAGAAGAATAGGTGCCGGAGGTATGGGCAGGGTATACCTATCCTACGACAACGTGCTGGAAAGGGAGGTTGCCCTGAAAGAACTACACATACCTGAGCACATGAGTGAAGATGATCGCATGGAACTGCAGCAGCGCTTCCAACTGGAAGCAAAAGCCGCTGCTCGACTGAGCCATCCCCATATAGTAACCGTCCACGACATCATCGTCACCAAGGATTTCTATTTCATAGTCATGGAGTATATTCCCGGAAAGACTTTGGGGGAAATAATCAAAGAAAGGGTATTAAACCATACCGAACTCCTAAGCATAGCCCCCATGATTTGCGACGCCTTGGGTTACGCTCATAGCCAGGGGGTTATCCATCGAGATGTCAAACCGGACAATATCCTGGTATTGGAGAATGGGAACGTCAAAGTAACCGATTTCGGCATCGCCAAGCTGCGCATGAGCAGAGGGGCAACCCAAACCGGATCCATCACCGGTACTCCGAACTATCTAGCACCCGAATTAATCCTTAACCAACCCTATGATCATCGAGTGGATATATTCAGCCTAGGGGTAACCTTTTACGAGCTGCTAACCGGACGCCCTCCATTCGACGCAGAAAACGACTACAGTATCCTTTACAAGCTGGTCTCCGAGAAACCCAGGCCTTTACTGGAAATCTGTCCCGATCTCCCTTTATCTCTGGTGGCGGTGATCGACAAAGCGCTAGAAAAAGAGCCGGGGAAACGTTTCTCCGACATGGGGGAGATGAAAGAGGCGCTGATGCGCGTGCGGGCAGAGATCGGTTTGGACGCTTCGGTAGAAAAGGAGAAGCAGGCGGAGGGCTTCGATAAGGACCTTGCTCTGAAAAGAGAGCTGGACTCGGCGAAGAGTCTCAGCGAGGTGGGACCGGTGGAATACGAGCCATCTGGACAATTCGCTTTTCATAACGACCCCCAGTGGAGGGAGCTCATCGCTCGTATATACAATAAAGAAACCGAGGAGGAAACCATCTCCGAGGAGGCGTCATTCGCAGCTGCTTCATCTTCCGGATCAATCCGCTTGAAGACCATGCCCACCTATGAGGAGGCCAACCTATATTACTCCAGCCAAACCAATGGGAGACCCACCCCAACCCGGCTCCCTAAAACATCCTCCGCCTCCCCTGTAGGCGCTAATCAGCCCTCATACCAGGCGGCGGTCGCGGACAAATCCTCCCCCACCGGTTTGGAACGGCTCTCCGTGGAGCTGGTGAGCTGGAGCGCCGCCAATATAGTGCTGGCGCTACTAGTCATTCTCTCGGTTGAGTTGCCCTGGATCAAACCTTTCTTCCCCACCCTAATAACCCAGTACGGAATCAAGTTTCCAGAGGGGATCGCTTTAATAATCCTAATGTCGACGATAATCCTATCCAACGCCCTTCTCCTTATCGGGCTGGGAAACAGATTTCGCTGGGCTCATCTTATGGGAGCAATCGCCATCGTCTCCATTCTGTTATTCCTTTCATTTCTGGGCATTAGATTGATGATGGGCATAGGCGTCAAGGAAGCGGCGGACAAGGGTGCATTGGCGCGACTAGGGTTGGGGGGCTGGGGTTTGTGGCTGGGTCTCATCTCCAGCGTAGGCGTTTACCTATGCGGCCGAAAGGTACAACGTTGCCTTTAACGATGCCAGAGCCACGCCAAAATCTATCTAAAGAAAAATGAGAGTCTGGAATCGCCGAAAAGAGATATCCAACTCTTTCGAGGGCGCACCTCCTATAACGCTCCTTCAAGCCACGAATCAGGCGAGGAACCCATCGTCACCACAGAAAAGAGAGCCTTGACGACTAGCTCCATATAGAATGTGGGCTGGATACACAAATTACAATCCCTTGAGCGAGGGGCGCCGAGCCTAAACCATGCAATATCTCACTAACCTTGCAGATATTTCTGGAGAAAATCTGCCTCCAACCTCACTACTTCTTCGAACGGCTCCCCGGAATATACCTGAAAGTGCCCCACCGGTAGGCTAATCATGGTGGCCTTCTCCATTCTTTCGGCAGTCCTCTTTACCGCTGAAGGGGGTATCAAAGTATCTTTCTCCGCCCTTATGATCAGCGCGGGACACGTCACCCGGTCCGCGTGGGCGATGGGTCGATAAAAGGTTGCCAAGAGAGCGGCACGAGCAGGACATTCATTTTTCCAAGCGGATCCCTCGGGCACTAAAGCGAGATAACCGTCCTCGCAATCTGGCTTGTTCATCATGGCGAAGGTATCCGGCGAAGCTACCACAGGCACGTAGTGAGGGGCCTTGCGGGTTGGGATGGTGAGCATGTCCCTAAGCCCCTCCCACGTGGCCCTTATGGCGAACCTCATCCCTAGATAAGTGGCGGTTGCCAATCCATCCACGAAAGGCACCTGCGAGACTATGGCGGCGACGCCTCTGTCTCTGGAAGCCTGCACTATCACATGGCCTCCGCTGAAGGAACTGCCCCATAAAGCTATCCTTTTTCCATCAACCTCTTTTAAGCCCCGCACGTGAGCTATAGCCGCCTCCCAATCCTGGTTGTGCCTGAAAGGATGAACCAAATTTCTAGGCTCCCCATCGCTTGCACCGAAATTGCGATAATCGAAGAGATACGCCGCGATACCTCTTTGCAGAAATCTCTCCGCGAACGCCTCTAGCCCAAAGGTCTTTTCCGCCGCGAATCCATGTGCCATTATCACCACCGGGGGCTTCTCCGTGACCTCCGGAAGATACAGCTTGCCGGAACATCTGGTGCCCTTACTCTGGAAATCAGAATCCATACTCTTAAAAGTCATGGGGGAACCACCTCCAATCGCAACTGCTAAACCGCGCCTGATATCGCCTCTTAAGCGTTTATCTTCCCCGGAAGGAAAAATTTCGCGACAAGCTACATATTTTGCATTTCCCGGTCATATTTGATTTCGCTCCAAACCATTAAGAATATTTTACAGAAAGTATAAGCAAGTGGGCATTGTTTCCTTTATTTATCCCAGGGTTTATATTGTGGCGATATCTTTGAGCAGCGAGACACTTATTCCTTGACTTTTGAGAATTATCACAATAAAACCACCAGGCTATCTTGTCTTGCTTGAAGGCAAAAGTAGTGAATTGGTTCAATTTTTATATATCTATATCCGTACAGCGCATACTATCCCCTCGCATATATAACAAACTTCCACTATCTCATCCAATACGGCAGAAACCGTGAATCGCAGTACCTCTTTTACCCTAAAATGAATAGAGGAATTTACCCGCAAGAGGTATAATAACGTTAGGGAAGCAAAATCATTATCGCCTGCAAAAAATCCACCTCAAAGGAGCTGAGATTCTTGATCTCATATAGGATTTTTGTGTTCCTGGTGATACCTATAATCCTTTTATCTTTTTTCTTCTGGTTTTACGCTGTCGCTCGACAAGAATTGAAAGAGGCGCAGGTGGCGGGGGAAATCGTGGGTTCATCCAACGTGAAGGTCCTGATAGATGACTGCTATATCTCGAATGAAGGTGGCAGCAGGGCACTGGTGATAAACCTTACCGCGGAGAACCAGATGTCTTATCCATTAGATTTGCGCCCTTATGACTTCCACGTTTATAAGGTTAGAAAGGAAGACCCCACCGGAAGAGCGCGCAATAGGATGGCATTCGCTCCCATCAGTTACCAATCTTACTCGGATAGCGCCCCAGGCAGCGTTTCATACCTACCTCCAAACTCCAAAAGAAACATAGTCTTGAGGTTCTGGGGAGATAACATGCCTCGAGGCGAGGAATGGAACGACTATATCATCAGCTTGGAGTATTACGACACCAGCTATTCTATATTTCTAAGCCTTATCCTCAATCCCCGAGAGGAATAAACTCAAAATTTTTTTAAGGACTACTGGTAATTTTTCCTTTCGATTCCCAAACATTTAGCCGCCAAGATCATTCAAGCTTAGGCAGGATATTATCGCAATATCGATATAAAAAGCGTTTTGCCGACTCTCAAAGCTCCGCTCCCTTCGCCTTTCGCCCATATCGGATAGTTTAATTTTAAAAGTGGCGGAACAAATCTCCATGTCAGATTTTCTTTCTTTCCATTCCAGGTTAATTTTCATAAGAAAAGATCCGCCTTGATCAAGATTATATTGCTATGGCGTAACATATAAGTTAAAATACTTAATAAAACTGGTTTTTTACGAGGAACGAGATTATCCCGAGGAGACCATGTCCTCGGATTTTTACATATGGAGGAGGTGAGATAGATGAGGATATACGCGGGAAACTTGAGCTATTCCATGACTTCAGCGGAGCTTAAGGCAATTTTCGAGGAGTACGGAACCGTCACCTCCTCCGAGGTCATAGTCGACCGCAATACCAATCGTTCCAAGGGTTTCGGCTTCGTGGAGATGGCTGACGAGACGGAGGCAAAATCCGCTATCGAAGGCTTGGACGGCAAGGAAGTCGCTGGTCGCAACATTAAAGTAAGCCAAGCTAGAGCGAAGAGATACGACTCCCCACTGCTTTAACCGAAACCTCAAAAGCATAACTTCCTGAAATTTTCAGGAAGTAAGGAGAATTGTCTTTCCCAAAATCAAGATATCCTGGACATGACCACAGGGATAAATAATTACGCTATAACCATAGATATTTTTTTCTGAACAGGAAAAGACGGCGGGGCGGAAACATAGATATTTTTTCCGAACGGGAAAAGACGGCGGGACGGAAAAATCCTATATCTTTCTCTTTTTAATATAGAAGTTAGGTCTTGGGGTGCGCATACGACAATTTTCCTCACGGGGCACGATTATTAACTCATTGAAAAAATTCTAACTTGCCAGAAATGTTTTGGATATAACCTTGGCGAACCTCTCCATACAAGCGGTGTTATAGCTGCCGCCCCCGAACTATCGATACCAATTCCCCATGGGAATCCACGGTCCTCATCCCTCGCTATATAGCCTCCTCAATTCCCGCTTAAGTATCTTTCCCACGGTGCTCTTGGGAAGGGCATCTACTATATACACATCCCGGGGTCTTTTAAAACTGGGTATTACTTTCCCGCAATATTCCATAAGCTCCTGGGCGCTAACCCGCATTCCCGGCTTCAAGGCTACATAAGCCACGATCTCCTCCCCATATAGCGGATCGGGCACTCCGATCACCGCCGCCTCGGCAACCGCCGGATGGCGGTATATAAACTCCTCAATTTGGGTGGGCATAATGTTCTCGCCCCCCTTCTTAATCATATCTTTCTTGCGATCGGTTATGAAAAGATATCCTTCCTCATCTAGGTATCCGATGTCCCCCGTATGCAGCCAGCCACCCCGCAGAACCCTGGCGGTCTCTTCCTCAAGCCTATGATAACCCTTCATCACCTGGGGTCCTCGGATGGCCACCTCCCCTATCTCTCCCGGGGGCAGGGGGCGGTCTTCCTCGTCCAATATGCATATCTCCTGGTTATCGTAGGCTTTCCCCACCGCCCCCGGCTTATAGGGTTGGCTGGGCCTGGAAACCGCCCCCATCCCGGAGCTTTCCGTCAACCCGTATATAGACCTGATATCGCAGTTGAACTTCTCCATGAAAGCGCGTCTCAATTCCTGTGGCAGGGGGCCAGCCCCCGAATAACAGATCTCCAGGCTGCTCAAGTCATATTTATCCACGTTCGGGTGGTTGATTATCATAGCCAGCATGGTGGGAACCGCCGCGAAGAAATTGATGCGATACCTCTCGATTAGGCGCATGCACTCTTCGGGATCGAACCACCGCATCACCACCACCCTCCTCTCCGGGTATTCGTCCAGGTATCCGGTGTTCATAGAAGCCACCCCATAAATATGAGCCAGGGGAAGGCACATGATCTCCCTCCGAGGATAGTCTGTCTCCGAGGCCCGGTAAGCGCTTTGAGCCGAAGTAATCAAGTTATTATGGGTAAGAAGCACTCCTTTGGGTTTTCCGGTGGTTCCCGCCGTGTACATGATCAATGCGATGTCGTCGGGTTCCCTCTCCACTATTTCAAGATAGGGGGAGTTAACCTGGAGCAGGCTCTCGTAGGAGTGCGTTCCCTCTCCCTGATCCCCTCCTATCACGATAATATCCCGAACACAGCCCGCCTCCCTAGCCGCCGTTGTTAGCTTGTCTCGAAGTAGGTTGTCGGTGATCACTGCCACCGCACCCGCGTCCCTCATCATGTAACTACACTCCTCCTGTGTGAGTAAGAAGAGAATGGGGAGGGCCACAGCTCCTATGCGAAAGATGGCCCCAAAGGACTCAAATGCCTGAGGGCAATTGGACATGGATATGGCCACCACCTCGCCCTCCTTAATCCCCATGGATCTCAGAGCATTTCCCAATCGATTGGAGTTGTCCCTCAATAACACATTGGAGTATTCTCGTTCTTCGAAGATAATGGTGGGAACCTCACCCAGTCTTGCGATATTGTCCTCCACCAAACTAGCCACGTTCATCTTCTCTCCCCCCTCCATTGAAATAGGAACAAATTAAAGCCGTTTGGGCGTCACCATAGCGTGACAACAGACACAATACCGTAAAAAGCCTTAACCATCCAAGGTAATATATACCTATAGCCATGAGATTTAAACCGCGCGGCACAGTTGATATTCGGAGTGGCATTACTTTCGCTCAAGCCATAGGGTGTTAATATTCTAAGGATATTTGCGTATCTCCTCCGCACCCCGCAACTCGCCCTTCTTGGAGCCCTATCGGTGAAACGCTAAATCATTCTCGTTACGAGTTTATCTTACATTATGTTATATTTATATTATTACGAATCGAAGGAGAGAGGAGCGATGTACGGACCACAGAGCATGCTGGATACTGATCTTTACAAACTGACCATGCAGCAGGCGGTATGTCAACTCTATCCCACGGTCAAAGCCAGATACGCTTTTATCAATCGGGGCGGTACTCCCTTCCCTCCAGGTTTCTCCAGAGAACTGAGGAAGCACATCCGAGAGATGCGAGGCCTTCGCCTTACCCCGGAGGAGAGGGATTTTCTCTCGGAAAGATGTCCATATCTCAGCCCGGTCTATCTTGACTTTCTCGCCGGTTACCGCTTCGATCCCCAGGAGGTGGAGGTGAGACAGTACCAGGGCAAGCTCTCCATCTCCATTGAGGGATTTTGGTACAGAAGCATCCTCTGGGAGGTCCCCCTGCTAGCGCTCATTAGCGAGCTTTACTTCGAAATGACCGGGGAGAAAAACAATGCGCTGCCGGAGGACAAACTCCGAGAGATAAACCTAAAGAAAGCGCGATTTTTTAAGGAAAACGCCATCACTTTCGTGGACTTCGGTACCAGAAGAAGGTTCTCCTACCTCAACCACAAGCGGGTGGTTTCCGATCTTACCACTGCCGGTTCTTACTTCGCCGGAACCAGCAACGTCCATCTCGCCCATCTCTTCGACCTTAAGCCTATCGGCACCCAAGCACATGAATGGTTCCAATTCCATGCCGCCAAATACGGTTTCCATATGGCCAACAGTATGGCCATGGGCCGATGGATCGATGTCTACAAGGGCGACCTGGGCACGGCCCTTACCGACACCTTCGGCACGGAAAATTTCTTTCACGCCTTCGACCTCCTCTACGCCAAGATCTACGACGGCATCAGGCAGGACTCGGGCGACCCCCTAAAATTCGTGGACCAGGCAGTGGAGCATTATAGGAAACTGGGGATCAATCCCATGAGCAAGACCATTATCTTCTCCGATTCCCTGGATCTGGAGAGGGTGAAGGTGATCCACCACAAATGTAAGGGTATAGTCAAGGATAGTTATGGCATCGGCACCTTCTTAACTAACGACGTGGGGGTAAAGCCCCTCAACATGGTGATCAAGATGGTGGCCTGCCAGCCTTTTAAGGACTCGACTAAATGGGTTCCCGCGGTGAAGATATCGGACGACGCCGGCAAGTACACCGGCGACCGCGCCATGATCGAACTTGCCAGAAAAACTCTCTACCCTTGAATTAAATCCTCAATCAAAAAATCTTTTACTTTGAATTCATTTGGTAAAAGCGTCATTGGGAGTATCGCCTGGACCGTTATCGCCATAAACTGGTAAAGTAGGCATACCGATCCGCC
Organism: Candidatus Geothermincola primus; assembly: GCA_015711725.1. Lineage (GTDB taxonomy): Bacteria > Actinomycetota > Geothermincolia > Geothermincolales > Geothermincolaceae > Geothermincola > Geothermincola primus. The sequence continues at coordinate 13,752 of JACVIX010000020.1, forward strand.
GACTTATCTATTGTGATTGAAATGTTGAGAATCGTCCAATCGGAACTGGTTGACAAATGATAGTCGCATCGTCTTCTCGATAAATGGAGGATGACCGGAGATAAGACTGATTGATGGAACGAGTTTTTGTCCGGGAAGTCATTTCCCGCAAGGATTTTTTATAGAAGGTATTGGTACTATCGACATCGAAATCTCTTGCGTAATTATACTTAAAGGAACTAATTAGCAGGGAGGTAAAGGTATGGGCAGATCTCGCCGGCATGAGATGAGAAACTTTTTCATCTCCGTCTCCGCGCTAGTGGCAATCGTTATCGCCGCAGTGATCATTTACTCCATTTTAGATGGCGCAGCCACCATAAAAAGGGAGGCAGAAGACGAGAAGCAACGGGTGATTGGCCAGTTGGCGAATTACGTCATTGAATCTTTCAACGCCACCCAGAAGCTAGGCACCGATCCCGAGGTAATGAAGACTTTGGACGTCAAATTAATAGAGGAAGCCACCAAAGGGAACTTCCAACCCCTTATGAATTTTACCGCTCAATTCCTGCGCAATCTCTATCATTTCGAGTACGTTGCTTTTGTGGTTGATGGTAAAGTTGTGGCTTTAAACACCAGAGAAGGGCTGGATATATCGAGCTTCGCTATCCCTATTTCCATGCCGGATAGCCGCTACGAGGTCATTACCGAGTTAGGGGACGAGGATGGTTACTACGTTTCAATGTTTGCCGAGACGGTCACTCCCGGGCTGGGCAGGAACCAGTTCGCCAACTTCGTCCTGGACCGCACCGAGCAAATAAAAGGCCTCAACGACTTCTACTCCAGCGAGCGTTCTGGACTGATAAAAAGGGAGATCATCGGTGGTATAATTGGCGTGCTGGGAACCTTTATTCTCATACTTATCGCGGTTAGCTATCTGACGCGGCGTTTCATCACCAAGCCCATAGAGGAGATCTCCAGAATTTCCCAACAGATTACCGAGGGCACCTTCGAAGGGGAAATCGTGGTGGACGTGGACAGCGACTATGCCGCTCTACAATCCCTGCTACAAAGCGGAAAGAAAATACTAGATAAGATGTTAGAAGCAGATTGAAATTGAAGGAAAAGGGAAGATAAATTATTGCAAGAAAATTGGAGGGTTAATTATGCGCAGGGGCAAAGCACATGAACTTAGAAAATTTCTCATCTGCACATCGGTCTTAGTGATAATACTATTAGTCATCGGGGTTATCTACAACATTTTAGAATCTAAAACGAGGTTGGACCGTGAGGAGAAAACGGAAAAGCAGCGGGTGGTGGATCAACTCTCCCGCTATGTGATGGACTCCTTCGCCGCCACCATGAAGGTAGGCGAGGAGCCGCAATCAATCCAAGGGCTAGACGTCCAATTTATATTAGAGGCAGGGAAGGGTAACTATGTTCCAGTGATGCAGTTCATATCCAAATTCTTCCGAGGCCTATATAACCTGGAATACGTTGCCTTCGTAAAAGATGGGGTGGTGATAGCGGAAAACACCAGGGAAGGACTGGCATTTCCCAGTGAAGATGTCCCTAAGAACTTCCCCCAACAGGATTATCAATTGCTCACCAGACTGGGTGATAGGAATGGCTACTTTATTTCCATGTGCGTGAAAACTCCTCTACCTGGACAGGAAAGCGAGCAATTCGCCAACCTCGTGCTGGATAGGACTCAGCAGATAGAGGAGATAGACTCCTATTACCAAGAAGAGAAAGACAAATCTTTTAACCGGCAGCTAGTCGTTGGAATAATAATAATCCTGATAGCGACAATGATCTCCACCCTAGGGGTCTTTCTGCTCAGCCGCTATTTCATCACCGGGCCCATACATGAAATCACCAGAATCTCTCATCAAATTATGGAGGGTACTTTCCAGGGAGAGATAAAGGTAAACCGGGAAAGTGATTTCGCTCAGTTGCAGGGGCTCCTCCAGAGCGGTAAATTGATCATGGGAAAGCTGGGCGAGATGGAAGAATAAGATAAAATAATAGCGAGTGCCCGAAAACGAACGAACTCAATTCTAGATAGTTTCCCGCGCCATATCGCTGAATTGCGGAAGCGATTGGAAAAGATGGATGAACTTCTATCAATTATCACGAATTATCGTGTCCTGGGTTAAAGTATACATTTACTTATTGGGTTGGCGGATTGCAATTAGGCCCCCATCTCGAGCCCAGCGCGTGAAAGTCGATGATATAGAGATTTATTTTCGCGTTTTTGGCCAGGGTGAACCGGTTTTACTCTTGCACGGGGGGGTTATGTCCTGGGAATCCTGGGCCGTACAGATACCCAGGCTCTACCGGCGCTATCAGGTCATCGCCATGGACTTACGGGGACATGGTCGGACAACCTTGGGCGACGCCCCTTTGGATTATCGCCGTCTGGCCAAAGATGCCGTCTCCCTCTTGGATAATCTTGGTCGAGGCCCCGCGCACGTCGTGGGTTGGAGCGATGGGGGTTGCGCAGGTCTGGCTATAGCTTTGGAGAGACCCGATATGGTGCGCAGCCTCATATTAATAGGCACCCCTCACGACACCGAAGACTATTCCGAAGAGGCATGGCGGAAGATAGAGAAATAGCTTCACCCACAATCCATCGCCCAGATAGGATTAAGGTTCTTGCGCCGCCTAATTAACCCCGAACTGGAAAGGGGTAAAATTTTTTTAGAACGTATGGCCAAGATGTGGGGGGAACTCCCCAACTTTACCCCGGAGGATTTGGCCTTGCTGGAAATTCCCACACTGGTATTGGCATGCGATCGGGACGATTTCCTCTCCTCTCGTAACGATCCCATGAGAGTTTTCAGGAAAACAGTTGAGGAGCTGCCCCAAGCCTGGTTTATCCAGTCTCAGGAGGAAGACATTACTTACATATGCAATATCCTCATAAAGTAAATCAAGTCATGTTGGACTTTTTAAGGATGTTATCCTTAGCAGGTGATCGTAAGGGATAAGATAGGTATTTCACGATTGTCACCGACCCACCAAGCCGATGTAATTATTAAACGATAACGACAAAAACTACGTCGGCCATATATTCTTTTTATCTCTCAAACCGTGGTATTTGCGCCAATGATACCCGATTCTTCAAATATCTCTCCTTTCCGAACTCTTAAAGTAATTAGTACGGCGTAAAAAATATACGCTCGAATCGCCTGGATCAAACATTTAAGCTTTCGCTACACTTTACGTTATTAAATATATTAAGAAACATCTTTAATGTTTAAGCCTAAATTTACATTTCATATAATTTTTATGGATAGCCTCGTAGACATTCCAAAGACAGTGCCGAGATCATATCTTAATCACATAGGAGCGGATCCGCGCCGAATATCTTCCGACCATATTCAGGTGACTCTTCTTCGAAAACCACCAGACATTACAGGCGCCCACCACAACAAGAAGGATGCCTAGAAGAGCTTGGCGCGCATGCGCACTCCATAGTCAGATTCTCCACCCAAACTCACTACCCATCCTCGATTACTAGCGCAGGGGCGTTAGCGGGATGGGCTTCCACAGGGGATTGGGATTGATCATATGCCAGAAAGTTATCTTTTCACCTTTGCCGCGCGGGAATGGCCGGACCTCCGCTCAAGCTCCGGTATTAGTAGTACGCCCACGCCACTTCAGGGCGGAAACAGCGAAAACGGGTGGCTCGTGGTACATAGGAAGAGGTTCTGCTTTCTTTATGTATGGACTTTAATACTCACTCCAGCCTCCCTATATGCAATTTTTACAATTGGTAAAAAGAAGTGTTCTTCTAACATTATCATTCTGTTTTCTCCCTTGCTTATGAATAATCCGCAAAACCCTGTAAAATGTTATTGGTTATTCATCCCTGGCTAAACACTTTACGAAAGGAGATTCCCATGGGCAAGAGAGTTCTGAAAACCAAGCTATGCGATATGTTAGGCATCGAGTATCCCATCCTCAGCGCGGGGATGGGCCCCAATCTCATGGGCGAGACCACCGGCGCTCCCGTGGAGTTGGTGGTGGCGGTATCCGAGGCCGGAGGACTGGGGGTGCTAGGCGGTAGCGGCATGTCGGTTAAGGAATTAAGGGAGGCCATCAGGGAAATTCGCTCAAAAACGGATAAACCTTTTGGCGTGGACATACTCCTCCCGCGTGACCTGGCGGTGACGGCTCTCGAAGGCATGGAGGGGGTTGAAGAGGTCCCCCTCAATCAGCTGCTCCAAGCTCTTCCCGCCGAATACCAGGAATGGATCAAGAAGATAAGGCGAGATCTGGACCTCCCCGAGGTGGAGATCATGGTGAAGATGAATAGCACCACCATGAGGCCAAAAGAAGCGGTGGAGGTGTGTATCGAGGAGAAGGTGCCATTGTTCTGCGCGGGATTAGGAAACCCGGGATTCATGGTGGAAGAAGCCCATGCCCACGGGGTCAAGGTGTTGGCCATCACCGGCAACGCCAAGAACGCGAAACGCATGGCCGAATCCGGCATAGATTTGCTGGTGGCTCAGGGTCATGAAGCCGGTGGGCATACCGGAAGAATCGGAACCATGGCGTTGCTTCCAGCTGCCATCGACGCCGCCTATCCGGTGCCGGTGTTGGCAGCGGGGGGCATCGGCGATGGCAGGGGTCTGGCCGCGGCGCTGGCCATGGGATGCGTGGGGGTCTGGGTAGGAACGCGCTTCTTGGCCACGGACGAGGCGGGTCCGGTGGAAGCGGTCAAACAGCACATCCTCCAAGCAACCGATGAGGACACTCTGGTGAGCACGGTTTACACCGGTAAAACCCTACGCTCACTAAAAAGCAAGTTTCACGAGTTGTGGCAGCAATCGGGGCTAACGGCTCTTCCTTTTCCCGTCCAGGTGCTCATCTCCTCTGCATTGCTGGGCAGCTTTATCGAGGCAAACCGAGACGAATACATCGGAGGCATAGCGGGCCAGATCTCCGGCATCATCAAGGAAATTAAGCCCGCCCGCCAGGTGCTGGAGGAGATGGTGGAAGAGGCCGCGGATATTTTCACCAGAAGGCTGCCGCAAAACTTAGTGGTTAAATAATAGAGGCTTACCTTTTCCCATCGTTTACGCGAGGGGAAAGCGAGGAGGATTTCCCTTAACCTTGTGTAAAATGAGAGAAAAAGACCGTTATTTCTTGCTCTAGAAACAAGCTGAAGGGAAGGGAGTTTATTTGTCAAAACCAAAGCGTTGATTGGAAAACCTAACACAGAGGACAAGAGCTACAACAGGTGGAATCGAGCCGCAAAGTGTAAGGGGATTGGTTAATCTCAGCTAGGCGGGTGAAGAGAAATGGGCGAAGGTATATATTTCACATTGCGTAAACATTTGGATCAATTCCCACTAGGTTTTCCTGAGACATCTTGCGGAGTAGAAATAGAGATATTAAAAAAGCTTTTCACCGAGGAAGAAGCTCGCGTCGCCACGTTGCTCACTCCCTTTCCGGAAGATGCAGGCCAGATCTCCCGGCGTACAGGTGAGAAAGAAGAAGAGCTGGCGGAAAAGCTGGAATCCATGTCCAGAAAGGGCCTGATCTTCCGCCTGAGGCGACAGGGCCAAACCTTATACAACGCGGCCCCCTTCATGATCGGACTTTATGAATATTCCGTCACCAGGCTGGATGAGGAGCTTGCCCAACTTTACAAGCGATATTATGAGATAGCCTACATGGAGGAGATGGGGGCAAGCGATGTTCCCGGTTTCAAAGTGCTTCCCATTGGTGAGCAGCTGCAAGAGAATTTAGTTCTCTTCCCCTTTCTCGACCTGCGAGAGATGGTCAAATCCGCGCGGATAATCTCCGTGGCGGAGTGTATATGCCGCAAGGAGGCCCGCCTTACCGGAGGAGGATGCGAACACCCTCTGGAGACCTGTCTCAGTTTCGGGGCGGCCGCAGAATACTACATCGAAAATGGTATGGGAAGGGAGATCTCCTCCCTTGAAGCCGTCGCCATTTTGGAAGAAGCCGACCGCTCTGGCTTGGTCCATGCCGGCGCCAACACCAGACACCTGTCCAATATCTGCAACTGCTGTCCTTGCTGCTGCGCCTCTATGAAAGGAATCACCCTAAAAGGGTATGACCGACATAGATATCTCAACGCTTTATTCGAGGCGGTCGTCGATGATGAGAGATGCATAGGATGCGGAAGCTGTATGGAGCGATGCCCGGTGGGAGCCATCTCCTGCGATGAGGTAGCCCATGTCGACCGGGATAAATGCCTGGGTTGTGGCTTATGCGCCGGGGTCTGCGATAGCGCGGGAATAGAGATACGCATAAGGGATGACCGGGAAGAACCCTTCGACCGCATGCTGAGCTTAGGCCGGGCCATCATAGAGGGAAAAGCCAAAAATATCGGTGGGAAGCGAAATGAGCCTGACCCAAAAACCCTCATGGAATGAGGGGAAACAGCTAATACGCGCACTTAAAAGCGACGTGAAATCCCGCGATAATTCCATCGCTCCACCCAGAGGGCATTCCACCACAACCATGGGCAAAGAAATATATTCTCACGCTGGTCTAGATTTATCCATAATTCCATCGAGCAGTCTCTTGGCGCGACCTGGAATCCTATTTAAGATTGGAGAGCGCCTCAAAAACGGTTTCCGCGAAAAGAAAGGCCCCCTGGGGATTGAGGTGCACTCCGTCGACGGTTAGCAGCAATCCCCTCTTCCTGGAAACCACTTCCGCTCCACCCTTGGTAGAGCAGCGCAAAGGGTCCAGGAGGATCCCTATAAAACTATCGAGAAGATACTTCCCGCTCCAGCTTCGTTGCCCCAAAAAACGCTGGAATCTTTCCGCCACGTCGGCAACGAGTAAGTTTCTTTCGTTCGCCAATTCACGTATTGCTTGGTTATATTCTTTCCTGCGTTGGTTTAGTTCACTAGAGAGGTCTTCCCCGACGCAGGGTATGGTGGTGAGCACGATGCCAACTACCTTTTTCCTAACCTTATCGATAATTCCAGCATAGGCTTCCTTGAACTCACTCGGGTCTTCTATGGGGACGTATCCTCTTTGTCTCATGCGAAATGCCAGCATTTTCACGCTGCCGCCCCGCCTCTCTAGCGCCGGAAGGAGAAGATCGTTGGTCCCAGCCTCGATGACCAAAATATGAGGAAGGATTTCTCCTATCATTTTTTCCGCCCTTTCGCCCACAGCAATGAGGGTCTGGCCACCAGAAGGACGAGCGATGACCTGGTATCGCGGAAGCATCTTTTTTAGCAGATGGGGAAAATTCTGGTGGGGCCATCCGCCTGCCAGGCTGTCTCCCACGATTAGAATTTTAAACATTCTAGCTCCTTAAGAATAAACAGAGTGTAATTTTATCATATTGGACACCATGCACATTTGGAAAGCGCGGGAAAAATTCCTCATCCGTCTCCGGAATTCTTTTCGTTTAGTTAGAAAGTCCAGGTATCTATGGGGCATACTTTATCTTTTCCTGAAAACGTAACATATGTGACGTCTATGCAAGCAATATTAATAATTAAATAATGCTTACGGCAATTCCCCAAGGCGCTTTATCGCCATCTTCTCCAATTTATTTATGTGCGCAAGTTTCGGCGAGACATATTCAACCCATCGATGAACTCTTCGTGGCGGCAGGGATGGTCATGCAATGAGATTAGAGCGTGAAAATCACGTTGCGCGAAGGCGAGGAGTTCGAAGAGTTGTAACTGGCTATTAAAATGATGGTGGGAAGAGAAGCGGTTTCATCTGAAATCCGCCGCATCGGAATAGCATCGGAATGGTTCTTATCCGTAAATCCTTCCGTTATTTATCTACCTTAATTTGAACGGGGCCGGGAACTCTCCCGCCCCGTATATTTCTTCCTTGAAGAAATGGGTCTAATGCCTTTCCGAAAGCATTTGTCACCGTCTTGGCTGCCGCCGGATATACCATTGAAGCGGGGAATAGGTCTAGCAAAACCTGCTGGCAATGAATTCCTTTTTTTACGGTATTTTACGCTATTAAAACCCTACAGTTATTCCGGTTTTTTCGCCATGCGGGGCTCGTATACGGGATAAACCGTCAGCACGTAATCCCCGAAAGGTATCGTCAAGCCGCTGAACCCCTGCATGGCTTGGTACTTCTTCATCGCCACCAGTGAGGCACCATCTATAGCTATGGCAGTCCTTGAGTCAGATGCTTGCGCCAGGAGGGATGCCTGGGGCAAGAAACGGTAAACCTCGCTCGAAGAATCCAGGAATTGAGGTTTTCCCTGTGCTTCCAAGGGTGATTTCTCCACCACCAGGTAACCTTTCTCCGGCGTATAATCGGTGGTCGTCTCCAGTGGATATCCCATAATCAGCTGATATGCTTCCTCAAAACCTCGCACCTTTTCACCTGGGTACCATACCCTGACCGTCTTTTCCCCTTCCACGAGGTTGACGCTTATCTCCCGATAAGTGGCATCATACACCTGAGGATCGCGATACTCGTTCTCCAGCTCAAAGAATCCTGTATAGGAAATCTGTTGGAGCAGATTTTCCACATCTTCTTGCTTAAGCCTCGCCTCCTTAAGCATGCCTAAAAACCCTTTCCCTTCCCATTTGATCACCCTTCCGTCACCATATAGCCGAAAAACTGGAATCATATCGTCGGCGGGATGGGGCAAACCACCACCCTCGCTTACCCGTAACACCAGGCTTGAGGAATCCTTACTATATTCGAGGGAAACCTTCTTTTTACCTCCACAGCCAGAGAACGCGAGAAGGCCTGAAGCCACGACTAAGGAGACGACTAATATCAGCGTCCCGTTCCTTAAACCCAACCTTTTTAAAGCGCAATCAATGATCTTCATCCTCGATAACCCCTTTCCAAGCCCACAACTTTAATCTCCGTATGATTAAACAATGTTTTCTAAAACAATCGCACTTTAAACTTGTTGGCGACTGTTTTCCACTTGGTCCAGGGCAAAGATTTGATTCCCTGAAAATATTTTCTAGACTAGCTTCCCACCTTTTCGCCCAGCTCTTTGATTATCTTCTCCGCCTCCTCCACCGTGCGTTCGATTACCTCCCGCACGGTAGGAATATCATTTAATAGCCCGGTAACTTGACCCACCGGTAAAACCCCGTTTTTAGTGTCCCCATCCTCGGTGGCTATCCTTATTAACTTGAAGGCGTTGGCCATGTAAGCCAGTTGCTTCGCATTATTCCATCCAGAGCCGAGCACGCCTATGAATAGCTTGGTGAATGGTAATCCCAGCTGTTGGGCGATAGCCCGGGAGTTGGGGATAGCTTGGATTAGCTTGATGGGGTTTAGCCCAGCTTTTATGGCTTTGCGCGCTCCTTCGGTATCCAATACCCGGCACCATAGGCCATCGAAGCGCTTGGAGTACAAAGTGTCATTGACCGTCTTCTCCAAGGAGAGCCGCTTGTAGTTCTCATGCAGCGGGCTTTCCTGGGTGGTCATCATACGGGTGCCCATAGCCACCCCTTCAGCCCCCAGAGCTAGAGCTCCCGCAAGACCCCTGCCGTCCGCCACCCCACCGGCGGCGATCACCGGGATATTCAAACCCGAAGCCAGGCTGGGAACCAGGCAGAAGGTGGTAACCGCCTCGCCATGGGCAGCCGCCTCGTTGCCAGTGGCGATAACCGCATCGCAGCCGTATTCCTCCGCCCTCTTGGCGTGACGATAGTTGGTGACCGTGGCCACCACCTTGCCACCGTATTCGTGCGCCATCTGCACGATCCAGTCCCCTTTGCCCAAGGCGAAGTTGATCACCGGCACTTTCTCTTCCAGGGCCACCCTGGCGTTATCGGCGGCTCCGGGGAAAAGCAGGGAGGCGTTGATCCCGAAAGGTTTGTCGGTCAGCTCCCTAATCTCGCGAATGGCCTGCCGGGTCTGATTGGCGTCTAGGGGTCCGGTGGCTAGGATGCCCAGGCCTCCCGCGCTGGATACCGCCGCAACCATCTTGGGCACGCTGATCCAGCTCATCCCCGACATGATGATGGGGTGTTTAATTCCGAACAGTTCCGTGATGCGCGTTTTCATCGAACACTCCTTCCACTAGACAAAACGATCTTCGCACCTGCCTCCCTTATCCGTTAACCTATTGAAAAATCATGTCTAATTATAACGAAGAGCTCTCGCAATTTCATTACCCGGAGGGAAGACCCGGATGGATCATGTCTTCAAGGTGCAAGTGCCGCGTTTGAGACGAAGCGATTTTAACAGAGCGTAATGTCCATAAACCAAGTATGTACGTTCTTGAGGATATAGGGAGATTTTAAGATAGCCATCCATGCTTTAAAAAGATAGCTACTTCAGGCGATTGTTTCTCGTTACTTATGTTATCGCGTGCCGTTGTTATTCTTACTTTCCTTGGAATATATGAAAGAATGATAGCGAAGCAACCGATAAGCATTCCCTTTCTCCCCAACAGTTGAGTTATCTCAATTGAGCCCTTTCCGCGAGATCGTATGCTTCACTCTCAAGAACCCATCGGACATCGTTATCCTCGCTCATCCTATCATTTTGTAAATCCCGGAACCCGTTTGAGCGCATGTAAGCCATGTCTTTCGCAAGACCGAACGCCTCTTCAGGGTTGGCGGGCTGAAGGAGACTTGAAACGCGGGGAGCCCACCGTTGGCACCGCATAAGGAATTCACTGGAACTACCAGATCCCATCCTCTAAGCGTCTTCTCAAATTCCCCGAATCGTTCTCCACTATCATGGGTACGAACAAATCCGCGCCCACCTCCTTCTATAAAACCTCATTCCGCATTAATTCATCCTTCCATGATCGTGAACGAAGATAAGCCAATGGTCACTGGCGATTATATTTTTCGCACCATTCTAGGGAGTTCATATTATCGATTCCACCAGAAAGCTCCTCAAGATTGATATGTTCCCTTTCCTTTTGGTGGATGCGCCGATTAAAGATTAAGAAGGCGAAAATCAGCATGAGCCGCACTTTTAGTGAGGAAGGCTATCTTTGAGGATAAAGCTTAAGGAAATCCTAGAAAAGCAACCCACATAACAGTAAATTTACCGGATAAAAATCTTCAGTCAGTCACTGCTTGGCGCGGGCGCCCTCCATCAACAGATCGATGGACTCTTCGAACATAAGATCCAGGGTTTCCCTCTTGACCATGCCAGGGTCTCCCAGCAAAGCCAAGTCCACTAGCCCCGTTGCCATTCTCCAACACATCACGGCGAATAAATATGGGTCAAGGTCTTTTCTGAATTTCCCAGCATCGATACATTCTTGAACCAACCCTGCTCCGAAAACCATGGCGTCCACCAAGAGGCGGTTGATATTTTCTATGGTCTTCGCGGAAAGGTTGCGACGAACCCGATCGTTGAAGGTATCTTGTAACACTCGAAAGATATGGGGCTGGTTTAGGGAGTATTCGATATAAGCCATGTATACCGCCTTCACCTTTGCCTCCGGGCTTTTTTCCCTCTTAGCCTTTTCCTCGAGATAATCCCGGAAAGCCTCTATGCCACTCATGCACACCTCGAAAAAAAGCTCGTCCTTGCTCTTGAAGTAAAGGTAGATGGTCCCCTTGGAAAGCTCGGTCTTGTCTGAAATCTCCTGAATGGTGGTGGCCTGAAACCCTTTCTCGAAGAAGATCTTTTCCGCGGCCTGGATTATGGCCTTCCTACGTTGCGTCTTCTCCCTTTCCCTTCTGCTTCTAGTTCCCATAATCTTCTCCGTCTTTTTATAGCGCGCCCTTGTTTAATTCGATACTTCAATATAATAACATTATATAAAATTTCCACAATCTCGCTACGCCGCGTAAGCTCTTAGGAATTAGGCCCGTCAAATTACCGAAATAAGCTCGCTTATCAACATATACGGGCAATCTAGCATGCCCGAGAAGTTTGCTTTTTCCTTGCTTTCAATCTACGTGATATCCCTGTCGAACGAAGATTTCATAATTCTTATCCAGGCCCTAACGAAAGGAATTTCCAATGCGACCTTTATTTTTCCTCTATCTACACGGTTGAGATTATCCAAGTCACCCAGTAAATCTAAAGAAACGTGACCCGCTAGCCATGACCACTGAGGTTGTTTCTTTTAAATTGCTTGATTCCATTTATAGGCCAATATTAAAATATATAAATTGAAAATTATATTAATCCAAACTCAATTCCAAAGAGCGGGATCGATTTAAAGAAGCATTTAGATATTTCGAAAAATTTATTGAGCTTAATTTTTAAACTCGATCGCGCTTCACCTGATATAATTAACATTATGTTAATATTGGCAGCCTTGCATAATAAAAACAATGAGCGTTTACGGATAAACATCATGTTTTTGGGCGATAAATTTATCATAGGGAAAGTTCCACGCCCACCGGGCAATGGTCGGAGCCAGTCACCTCCTTGAGGATAAAGGCGGAGCTCACCTTGTCTCGTAGATCCTCGCTTACGAAAATGTAATCGATCCTCCAGCCTATATCCCTTTCCCTCGCCCGGGTTTTTAAATCCCACCAACTATAATGACCAGGTTCTTGATTGAAGATCCTGAAAGTATCCACGTAACCATGATCGATAAACCGGTCTATCCATGCCCTCTCTTCAGGCAGAAACCCGGAAACCTTTTGGTTCTCTCGAGGGCGCGCTAAATCTATCTCTTTGTGCGCGGTGTTGAAATCACCACAAGCGATGATGCTCCGACCTTCGGCTCTGAAACCTTGCGCGTTCTGCAAAAAAGCGTCGTAAAATTCCATTTTATAAACAAGCCGCTCTTTGGAGAGCTTCCCATTGGGGAAATAGATATTATAGAGGATGAAAGCGCCGTAATCAGCGATGAGAATTCTGCCTTCTCTGTCGAACTTCTCGATTCCAAAGCCCATCCAAAGATCTGAGGGTGCCTTTCTGCTGTACAAAGCTACTCCGCTGTAACCCCTCTTTTCCGCTGATGAGAAATAAAACTGGTATCCTTCGATTTCCTCGATCTCCCCAGGAATCTGCTCCTCGGAGAGCTTCGTCTCTTGGACGCAAAGGATGTCCGGGCTTTCTTCCTTCAGCCAGGAGCTGAAGCCCTTTTTCATAACCGCTCGTAAGCCATTCACGTTCCATGAAAGCAAGCGTATCCTCATCGCGCGACAATCCTTTCCCTTACCGACGTATCCCATCAATATCACAATTTATCACACCGGCGCTCATATCGATAAGTATTGGGCGGCTCGTTTTTTCGACATTTTCCGCGTTTCCTTTTCCTCAATCTCGACAATCGAATGATAGTCTTTCAAATACCTGACACCTGTCTTGGGCAAATCGAAAGAGCGCACCTTGGATATTAAATCGATCTCCGGTTGCTCCGTTTACGTAGAGGACTGCCCAAGGATAAAAGCGACTAAGATTATTGATATTGTGCTGCTTTACAACTTCCGAAAAAGGTTATTTGGAAAAGATTATCTTCTTCCCGATGCCGGTGTATTCTTCTTTCTTATCCAGCTATTGTTCGATTCGAAGCGATGTAGCCGATGAGCGTTCAGGGAGGTCAAATAGAATACGGTTTTATCATTCTCCCCTTTATATAGGTATTCTATCTTTCCACCCTTAAAATGCCGAAAGCCATTGATCCTCATCATCGACGCTTCCCTGAAACCGTTTCCCAAGCCGGATAATCGTCATTATTATCTATCGGATTTAGACGCGCATCACTAAAGACTTGCGCCTAAACTGCGTGATTCCCAAAAGCGATCGATCTTCATCAAAGATGGCTAGTTGGCGGTTTGGTCACCGACTCGAGGCGTATCCTCATCTCTCTTTAATACCGATTGCTTCCACAGTAAAGGGAATTCTTTTCAGTAATTTCTAAATTGTTAGCCACAATGGTTAGCGCCCGAATGATAAAGCCATCTTGCAAAAGCGAGCGATATTTTCCGGATAAGAATATATATTTTCCGCTTCCTCGATCGAGGGCGTTGGCGAAATTGATTTACTTATGTGTTCTTATGATGTTGATAAAACACGCTCATTGAAGAGGGCCGTCGCGGGTCACGATCTTATCCTCTCCGTTCTTATATAAAGACCAACGTATTGTTAATATTTTACATACTGTAATATATTTTAAAGTCTGGACAAATAAAAATCTTGTATGACCTCAGCTGTCTCGGTTTTCGCTTCTTTTCTTTGGCCGCATTTATTTTCCCGGGATTACCCCTCCTCCTCGAAGAGTGGGCGTTGGGTTCGACGAGCCCAGCCGTAACAAAGCGCGATCACCTCATCTCCTTGGTCTTTCACCACCATGGTGTAGTGGCATACCCTTTTGCCCAGGACGTTCTCCTCGCAGGTGGCGGTTAGTATGGCGTCATTGTCGGGCGCCTTGAGAAAGTCGATGCTCACGTGCATGGCCATGGTGACTTTCTCCCTGGTGTTGGCGGCCGCCCCGAAGGCGGCGTCTGCCAAGGCGAAGATTGCTCCACCATGGACGGTCTTGAAAAAATTCTGGTGTTCCTCCTTGAGGCGCATGCGCACCTTGGCGTATCCCCTTCTCACCTCCAGGATCTCGATGCCCAGCAGGTCGCAGAAGCTATCCCGGGAGAAGAGCTCAAGGTACCTCCCCATGCTCACCTCCCCCGGTATGGCTCCTCCCATATCCGCCCTCATTTCTTATGACTCCGGGAGGCCAGCTCCGAGTGGATAAACTCCACGATGGCGCTGGTGGGGGTGCCCGGACCGAATACTCCATCTATCCCTATCTCTTTCAGAGGCTGGTGGTCCTCCTGAGGGAATACCCCGCCGATCAGGAGGAGAAAGTCATCCCTACATCCCTCCTTCTCCAAAGCCTCCACCACCGCCCGGGCCCATTCTAGGTGGGCGCCGGAGTGCACTGAAAATCCGATCACGTCCACATCCTCCTGCAGGGCGGTCTCCACCATACCCTCCAGGTTCTTGAATCCGGCGAAAATGGTCTCCATCCCCGCCTCGGACAGCGCCTTGGATACCGTGATGATTCCCCTCCAGTGGCCGTCCAGCCCCGGTTTGAAGAGAAGCACCCTGATCTTGCGGTCCATGCTCACACCTCCCTTTTAAGCCACTATGGGCAGGTCCCAGAGGCCCCAGATCTCCCGGTATACGTCGGTGATCTCCCCCAGGGTAGCTCCCGCTGCGGTGAGCTGGCTCACCACCGGAAGCACGTTCTGGTTCTGCTCGCAGACCCGGCGCAACTCATCAAGAAGGGAGCGCACCCGGGCGTTGTCCCTCTCCCGGCGCAGCTTCTCTAGTCGTTCAAGCTCTATCTCCGCCGCCCGGGGGTTGATGCGGAAGGCGGGCGGGGGCTCCTCTTCCTCCTTGACGTAACAGTTCACCCCCACCACCTTCTCCGCCCCGGACTCCTGGTCGCGGCGGCGCTTATGAAAAGCCTCGGCCATCTGGCCGAAGAGCCATCCGCTGGAGAGCGCCTCGGCTACTCCTCCCGCCTCCTCTATCTTTAGGAAGTAGTCCCAGATGCGTTCCTCCAGCTCTTTGGTGAGCGCCTCCACGTAGTAGGAACCCGCCAGGGGGTCGATCACGTTGGCCACCCCGGTCTCCTCCTGGAGTATCTCCTGGGTTCTCACCGCCAGGGTCACCGCCTCCTCGGAGGGCAGACAGATGGCCTCGTCATAGGAGTTGGTGTGCAGGCTCTGGCATCCCCCTAGCACCGCCTCCAGGGCCTGGTAGGCGGTGCGGATGATGTTGAGCATGGGCTGCTGGGCGGTGAGCGAGGAGCCTGCGGTCTGCACATGGAAGCGGAACTGATAGGCTCGGGGGTTCTCCGGGCGATAGCGCTCCCGCAGCAGGCGGTACCAGAGCTTGCGGGCGGCCCGGTACTTGGCGATCTCCTCGAAGAAATCCCGATGGGCGGAGAGGTGGAAGGCCAAGCGATGGACGAAGTCGTCTATCTTCCAGCCCCGGGAGAGCAGCTCATCGATGTGGGCCACCGCGTTGGCCAGGCCCATGGCGATCTCCTGCACCGCGTCTATCCCCCCCTCCCGGTAGTTGTAGGTGGTGAAGTTCACCGGGTTCCAGCGGGGAGCCTCCTTCATGGGGATGCAGTACTCGATGAGGTCGCATGCCAGCTTGAGCATGTGCTGAGGATCAACCGCTCCCCAAGGTATTATGGCACAGCAAGTAGTGAGCAAGTCTCCCTGAGTGGTCCCTATAAGAGTTTCCTTGGCTATGCCTCTCTTGCGGGCCACGTTGAAATATGTGGTGGTGATGGCTGGTCCCGCCATGGGAGTGACCACCAATGCCACGCTTATGCGGTCGATGGGTAGCCCTTCCACCAACGCCTCCATCCCTCGGATGGAGTAGATGGGAACCCCCTCCTTACCCACCTCTGCTTCGATGCCTGGAAACATGTCGGGATCCAGGGCAAGAGTTGTTAGATTGTCCGCAGCGGCGGAAAACCCCGTCTCCCCCTCCTCATAGAGGAGTCTCCACCTCTGATTGGTCTCCTCAGGGGTGCCGAAGCCGGAGAACATACGGATGGTCCAGAATTTCCCTCGATACATATTGGGGTAAATACCTCGAGTGTAGGGAGGGAATCCAGGAAAGCCAATATCTTCCAAGTAATCCAGATCCTTTACGTCTAATGGCGTATATAGCTGATTTATAGGAATTCCAGAGTCGGTTCGAAAGATCCCATCTCGCTCAGGCCATTGCTGGCTCTCCCCTTTCCATCTAGAGTATTCCTCCTCCAGTTTCTGATAGTTTTCTCTCATCCTTAAGCCCCCCTCAAGTCCTGTGTAACGAAATTGGTCAAACTTTTTACCAGAAGACTAATCTTACGATGTAGTGAAAATCACTTCAGCAATCCCTTCATCAGTAAATCCATGGCCCCGGAGTACACCCTTTCCATGCTCAGGCGATTTTTCGCCAGAAAGTCCTGGTCGCAAAGGTAGTCCCCAATACCCTGGAAAAGACGAGTAAGCAAGGCAGGGTTAACATCCTCGCGGAATTCTCCCTTCTTCGCGCCTTCTTCCAGGATAATAGAGATATATTTGGTCAG
This sequence comes from Candidatus Geothermincola primus, assembly GCA_015711725.1. Classification (GTDB taxonomy): domain Bacteria; phylum Actinomycetota; class Geothermincolia; order Geothermincolales; family Geothermincolaceae; genus Geothermincola; species Geothermincola primus. The sequence continues at coordinate 30,700 of JACVIX010000020.1, forward strand.
CTGACGAAAGTAACCTTGAGAGAGCATGAAAAAGTCGGGGAATAGCTCTTCTAAATCTTTCATTAGGGAAGGATCCAGCTCAGAAAGATCCTTTACCAGACATTCGCTGGCAAGATATAACTTGTCCCGTGAGGATATCTCCATGGCGATTATCTCCTTGAATCGTTGGATTAACCTGCTTGCCCGTCTATTCAAAGCGGCAAAAAAGAGTTCTTCCTTGGAGGGAAAGTATTGGTAAATGGTTTTTTTGCTCATACGAAGCTTTCTGGATAGCCTATCTAGGTTGAAGCGTCGAAAACCCTGGCTGATAGCCATCTGTTCAGCTCCGTCAATCAATTTTTCCAATTGGGTGTTGAGGCCTTGTTTCATGATTAAAGAAACTAGGAAACTTTTTTTAGTTTATGCGTTCCATATTATCAATTGTCATATATTTGTCAAGACAATTCGAAATAGATTTACTGTATAGGGGATGATCCGTTAAGGGCTCAAGTTTTGATGGTATTCAGGGCATTGTGTATTCAATTAATCGCGAATCTCGTTCCGGTGCGAAACGAATTTCTTTCATTCATGGGTCGGCGCTGGAGGCTGGAGATGAATTTGTTTGAACAGGTTTAATTGAGAGATGGAAAACTATTAGGAAACGGCTGGGTTGTGTTATCTTATACCAGTGAACATTTATCTCATCTGTGTATATTTTCTAGGATAAGAAGGAGGTCTGCGGCACATGACCACAGTACTCGATGGCATAAAAGTCTTAGATCTTACTCAACTATTTCCTGGGCCCTACTGTACTATGCTACTAGGGGATTTTGGAGCGGAGGTAATAAAGATAGAACCTCCTGGAGTTGGAGACTTTGGCCGTATGTTTCCTTATCTTTTCCAACAGATCAACCGAAACAAGAGTAGCTTGACCCTGAATCTTAAAGAGATAAAAGCTCAGAAAATCTTCCATCGCCTTGCTGAGGATGCGGATGTGGTGGTAGAAGGGTTTCGACCGGGTACCACCGCAAGGCTGGGTGTTGACTATCAAACCCTAAAAGAGATAAACCCAAGGATTATCTACTGTTCTATCTCCGGTTTCGGTCAGGAGGGTCCTTACCGGGACAGACCTGGGCATGATATTAATTACATGTCTATGGGTGGCGCATTGAGTGTTCTAACCGACGGGGAAGGACGCCCTATAACCCCCGGCCTTGAAATCGCGGATGTGGTCTCAGGGAAAGACGCCGCTATCTCCATACTTGCGGCGATCATCGCTCGGGAAAGGACAGGAGAAGGGCAGTTTTTAGACAATTCCATGCTGGATAGCGTGATCTCCATGATGTACATGCAGGCCAGCGCTTATTTCGCTACTGGAAGCGTCCCAGAAAGGCCCATGCTGGATCTGTGTCCCCAGTACCGCAACTTTATGACCGCGGATGGACTTTATCTGACTATCGGAATAGTTCATGAGGACTGGTTCTGGAAGGACCTCTGCGAGGTGATGGGCTTGGAGGATCTAGCCGAATACACTCACGTGCAGAGGATAGAGCATCGAGAGGAGATACTCCCTCGGATGGAAAGAATAATAAGAGAAAAAACTCTTTCGGAATGGCTGGAATTATTAGAAGGAAGAGATATCTGTTACTCCACGGTGAACAACATCGCTCAAGTGTTTGAGGACCCCCACGTTCTTTTCCGGGAGATGAAGGTAACTATACCTGCTCCTGGAGGAGAGATCGAGGCTATTGGCACCTCCCATAAGATGTCCGCTACACCGGTGATTTATAAGAAACCAGCACCTGAGCTGGGCGAATCTAACCAGCAAATCTTGGGGGGTTTGGGATTTTCACCAGAGGAAATAAAAAAGCTAAAAGAGGAAGGAATTATTTAAATCTCCTTTGAGAGGGGTAGAAGAATTTTTAAAAAAATTCGGATTTCCTATTGTGCTTACGGGATAAATCGATTAAGAATAATATGAAAATCCTCACGATTAAATTTTACTTCGGAAGGAATAGTGATGATTAAAGTTTTAGGGATAGCAGGCAGCCCGCGGCAGAATGGGAATACAGCGCTACTCCTGCAGGAAGCCTTAAGAGGGGCGGAGGAGAGTGGAGCGGTAACGGAAAAGATCATCCTCTGCAAGAGAAATATTAATCCATGCACCGCTTGTGGCGGTTGTAGCAAGACGGGAAAGTGCGTCATAGGGGACGCTATGGATCAGCTATATAAAAAGACCCTTGCGGCCCATGGCATTATCATCAGCGCTCCCATCTATTTCAACTCAGTCAACGCCCAGACCAAAGCGTTTATAGACCGTTTTCAATGCATATGGGAGAGAAAATACTCCCTGCATGAGGATTTAACCGACCCCAATATAAGACCAGCCCGAAGAGGCCTCTTTCTTTCCGTCGCTGGGCTGGATGACCCCCGCTCTTTCGATGGGGCAATAAAAGTGATGGATATGTTCTTCAATCTAATCGATATCAAGTACTACGGAAGGTTGTTTTTCTTCAAAATGAATGGGAAAGGAGCGGTACAGAAACACCCTACCGCCTTGAATGACGCTTACATGGCGGGGAAGCAATTGGTGGATGAAATCTCACGCTACGACGTGGAGAGTATGGCGATAAAATAATTCTCCTTCTGTTTTATAACGCATCTTCCATAATTAAATCAATTTAAGCACGCTTGATTGCGATAGGAAAGATCTCGCGACTTATAAAAATATGATAATCTTATAATAAATATAATTTATGATTATATGTCATAGGGAGGGTAACATGGCGTTGAAGCTCACGCAGCTTTCTCGCGTCTCTGGGTGAGCTGCCAAGATGGGTCCGGAGGACCTGGCGAAAATTTTAAAAAACTTGCCTAGCCAGCAACGCGAGGAGATATTGGTAGGGCTGGAAACACCGGATGACGCCGCGGTCTATCAACTGGACGAGCACACCGCCTTGGTGCATACGGTGGATTTCTTCACCCCTATTGTGGATGATCCATATACCTTTGGCCAGATAGCGGCTACTAATGCCTTGAGCGATATATATGCTATGGGAGGCAGGCCCCTCACCGCCATGAATATTCTATGTTATCCCTGCAAGCTAGGCACGGAAGTTGCTGTGGAGATACTTAAGGGCGGAAATGACAAGGTAAAAGAGGCGGGAGCCATGGTGGTGGGAGGGCATACAGTGGAAGATGAGGAACCAAAATTCGGGCTGGCTGTAACCGGTATCGTTGACCCTGGTCTTATCCTCATCGCAGGTGGCGCTCGTCCTGGGGATGTCCTTCTTTTAACCAAGCCTTTGGGAACTGGGGTTATGGCTACCGCTCTGAAGGCCGAGTTCATTGGGGAAGATGAAATGGCGGAAACAATCAGGGGGATGACTACCCTTAACCGCGTAGCTTCCGAGTTGGCCTTGGAGTTGAAAGCATCCGCTTGCACTGACGTGACTGGCTTTGGACTATTGGGCCATTTACTCAATATGGTGAGCCATCACCTCACCTGTATTTTGAGAGTCAGTGATATCCCGTTTTACCCGGGCGTGCGGGAAATGGCAAGCCAGGGCATGCTTCCAGCGGGAGCTCGTAACAATCGACTTTATTATGAAAAAAACGTAATCTATCCGGATGATCTGGACGCTCTCACTATCGATCTCTTATGGGATCCCCAGACCTCTGGTGGTCTGCTCATCGCGCTTCCGCCGGAAAGCGAGGAAAGAGCTTTAAAGTTCTTGAAAGCAAAAAATCCTTGTGGAGGTTATCTAATAGGTTACTTCACGGAAAGGCGCTCCGCTCCTATAGAGATTTCTATTTAGGGAGAGGTTTCTCGATAATAAATTTAACTTTTAGATCGTTGATTGAACTAGGGAATTATTATCGCGATATCTTGATAAGGCTATTTTGGGAAGATTATCAATTTGTGAAATTTATCCATATTTTCCTCTGGAATATTTTGCGGTTTGAAGTAAGAGGGCTAAGTTCCGGGTTCATATGAGGCTTCCTGTTGGGCGACATACCTGATGATATAATTATTGATTGGCGCCTTGTTTTGAATAAATACGGCTTTAGTTGAGCTGGCGAAAATTTATAAAGAGACAAAAAGCCACCAAGGGTAAGAAGAAGATGGCAAGAAAACGTGGGTCGAGTTTTATGGGCGTTGCAGAAAGTTAGAAAAGGGATGTATTACTGTAACGAGCTTAATAACTTTGACCGCACGGAACAGATGTTATGGCGAAGAAATTTTTGATGTATAGAGGTGAATCTTGAGTAAAAACTCTTATAAAATACTTTATAACATAATAATTCAACGTATTTTTTCAAAATGTAAAATATATAGGGAGCGGATTTATCGGAAAGCGATTTTGTAAAAAGGGGGAATAGCGACCTTGTTATATATTTTGGTTTTCTGAAAGAAGAGAACGAGATCATATCATCGCCACTGGATGTTGGGTAGATTTGAAGGGATGGATTGGCAGTGGGGAAAGAAGATTATTTGAGACGTCTTTCATCTGTAAACGAGATACTACATGCCTTTAACAGATTCCATGAGTCCGTGGATGCCATTCCTAGAGAAATCGTCGTGGAGGC
>JACVIX010000021.1 GCA_015711725.1 Candidatus Geothermincola primus
TGGCTGTCGATCCGCTGAAAGAGGACCTCTGGGCGACGGGGATGAAGTTCACCGGGAATCGCGGTTTCGACTGCGTGATCGAAGCCTCGGGTTCAACGGATTCCGCCAAAGCCGCTTTGGACTTGGTGGGCAAGGCGGGAACCATGGAATATTTTGCGGTCTACCCCATGAACTTTGAATTGCCGCTAAAACCTTTTGACCTCTACGCAAGGGAGATAACCATTCACGGGGTTTTCATGTCCCCTTACCTCTTCCCCCGTGCGATAGCCATACTTCCCCGGCTGAAGTTGCGTCCCCTAGTCTCCAAGATCTACCCCCTCTCGCAAGCGGTAGAGGCCTTCCAGGAGCAGCTTAAACAGCAGAACATTAAGATACTTCTAAAGTGCCAGGAGGAGTGATCGCCTATGCACCGGAGCATAGAGGAACTCCAGGAAAAGGCGGTGGAGATCCGCAAAAAGATATTGGAGATCAGCGCCATAGCCGGGGGAGGGCATCTGGGTGGTTCCCTTTCCATGGTGGAGATACTGGTAGCTCTCTACTATCACGCCATGAGGTATAACCCAAAGGAACCGCGATGGCCCCAACGAGACCGATTCGTTTTATCCAAAGGCCATGGCATCTTAGGGCTCTGTCCCATCCTTGCGGATCTAGGATTCTACCCAGAGGAGCTTTGGCAAGACTACGGCCGTCTGGACAGCGCTTTCGGCATGCACCCCAACATGGACAAGATTCCGGGTATCGATATGTCCACCGGATCATTAGGCCATGGCCTTTCCGTGGGAGTGGGAATGGCCCTCGCTGGACGTCTTGACCAGGCCGATTGGCGAGTTTTCGTCCTTCTCGGAGACGGCGAACTTGACGAGGGCAGCAACTGGGAGGCGGCAATGTCGGCAAGCCATTTCCAGTTGGGTAACCTGGTGGCCATCATCGATCGCAACGGTCTACAGGTGGACGGAAGCACCGAGGAGGTGATGGCTCTGGAACCTCTGGCTGAGAAATGGCGAGCTTTCGGATGGCGGGTAATCGAGCTGGATGGTCACGACCTCCATCAACTGGTGGAGGCTCTAGACAGCCTCCCTCCGGCCAATTCCACTCAACCCACCTGCATCATTGCCAAGACGGTGAAGGGTAAGGGCGTCTCCTTCATGGAGGGCAAGGGAGAATGGCATTACGGTGGGCTGGATGAAGAGCATACCAAGCAAGCTCTAGAGGAGTTGGAAAGATCACATCCAGGGAGGAGGTGAGTGGGATGCCCCAAGGATTTTTCTTCAATGTTCTGGATGTTGATAAATTCGCCACCCGGGATGTGTATGGTAAGGTACTGGCCGAGCTGGCGGAGAGCAACCGAGATATCGTGGTGCTCACCGCCGACATGAGGCTGAGCAACAAGACCAACGATTTCGCCAAGGTCCACCCCGACCGTTATTTCGACTTTGGCATCGCCGAGCAGAACATGATAGCCGCGGCAGCGGGAATGGCCACCTGCGGAAAGATTCCTTTCGTATCCACCTATGCCGCTTTCGCTTCCCTCAGGTGCGCGGAACAGATTCACACCGATATCGCCTATCCCAACTTGAACGTGCGCATCCTCTCCACACATGCGGGCCTTTCCCTGGGGGACGGAGGACCTACTCACCACGCCATCGAGGACATCGCCATCATGAGAAGCATGGCCAACATGACCGTGGTGGTTCCCGCGGACGCCAAATCATGCGCCAAGGCCATAGAGGAATCCGTATCTTATCAAGGTCCCATCTATTTCAGGTTGGGAATGGGCGCGGAACCTTTAGTTTACAAGGGCGATTTCGATTACAACATTGGCAAAGCCAACATAGTGAGGGAAGGGAGCGACCTGACGGTAATCGCCTGCGGGATATGCGTGATGGCTGCGGAAAAGGCTGCTCGCAAACTGGAAAAGGAAGATATCAGCGTGAAGGTTATCGACATGCATACCATCAAGCCCTTGGACACGGAGACAATCATCCAAGCCGCCAAGGAAACGGGAAAGATAATCACCGCAGAGGTTCATAACATCATCGGGGGTCTGGGGGGCGCGGTGGCCGAGACCTTGGCGGAACACGGTTTAGGGATCAAGTTCAAACGTCTGGGCATACCTGACGTCTATTCAGCGATTGGGCCCCCGGATGACCTTTACGCGCGTTATGGCATCGACTCCGATGGAATTTACAATGCGTCAAAAAAGATGCTTTAATCTGGGAAAAGGAGGTAGGGAAGGTGTCGGAACTGGAAGAAATCCTCAACAGATTGTTGGAGACGGCCAACAACGATCCGGAGAGAAAGGACCGATTGGAGCTGTGTATGGGTCAGACTATACAATTGAAGGTCACCGACGGTGAAGATCTGGTAATCGTTGCCGATCAGGGCAAGCTCTCTTTACAGAAAGGCGAGATTCCCGATCCCACCGCCACGGTGATGGGCGAGGAACAGTACTTCATAGACCTTTTTAACCAGGAGCTCGATCCCATGGGCGCCATCATGAGCGGCAAGCTAGTTTTAAAGGGAGATGTCACCCCCTTCATGGACTTAGAACTCTTCTAGGTTAACGGGCTCAGTCTACGATTTAGAAGAGATGCGCTAATTTGTTTCATCGCCGGGCAACAGTGCGGCGTAGAAGCTGAAAATGGGTAATTTATGCTTATCTTTTTCTCTATCGCCGACGGTCACTCGGAACCACAGCCATTAAGCTTAGCACGTGACAAAGAACATCTGTGTCCGCTGAATAATCCGGAATGATTCAACCTAACCTGAATTTTCTCCATGCGACGCGATTCCTCCCAGCCAACCTCTAAAGGGCTTACAAGAACATTCCCTTTATCACGACTATAACGAAACTACGTTTTCAAAAAATAGAATAAGCATAGTAATGAGATTGGTCTTCAATTCGGAGAGAGGCGAGAGCCAATCTCAGTTTTCCGTCGACAGCTTGTCAAATTTATTCTCCACCCAATTGCAGTAGTACCTGCGGTACATCTCTACCCACCTGGCCATGACCAAAGGATCTTTTCTCAAGGATTGAGCGATGGAGCAGCTCAAGGGTTTGCCCACATACCTATATCTGAAAGCGCCGATCCCCCAGTGATCGTTTATCCTGGAGCGAAACTCCCTTTCGCTTCTGCTCGCGAGCACGTTCCGTAGATCCCATCTGCGCCTGTCGGCGGTAATATAAGTGATATAAGGATGTTCCTTGACCCTCGACTCGTACCTCCAGAGGAAATTCCTGCTGGTATCCCCCGCTCGAACAGCCTCGATAGCCACATCGGCGGCGATATCCGCGGAGAACCAGGCGTTGGGAACCCCATCCCCGAAGGCGGAGGCCTCTAATCCCGCCGCGTCACCGATGATCAACATTCCGTCACCATATATGGGCATCTTCCTCATATCGGGCAGCAGTCCCGCATAGATGGGGCAGACGTCCCACATCACCGCCCTCAGTTTGACCTTGGGAGCGATATCATTTTTCCAGCGCTCCACCTTGGAGGTAAAATTCTCAAAGTACTCGGGGAGCAATCTAGCCAAATCAGGAACTTTTCCCTCGGTAACGAGAAACTGTCCCAACCCTGGATGGATGCTCTCTCGATAAGTAAAGATATAGAAGGTGGAGCCATACCCCAAGGGAGCCCCAATGCGCTCCTCGGGCATGCCATGGAAAAATTCCATGCTGAGGTCAAAGACGCTATCCACGTCCTCTTTGGCCATCTGGAAGTCCCAGAGCATGTACAGCTCCATAGCCTCAGGCACATACTTCTTTCTGATTCCCGCCTTGATGGAGAGGTTATTCTGGGTCCCCCCCGCGTCGATTAATATCTTGCACCTTAACTCCTCGCCCCGGTCGGTAATGATGCCCTTGACCGCTCCTTTTTCCATGATCAAGTCAATGGCGGCGGTAGAGGTGCGTAGCTCCGAACCGGCTTCCACCGCCCGATCCGCCAGCCAGGTGCAGAAAGGTTTACAGTAAGCGGCGTAACCTAAAGCGAAGGGACTGGGTAGTCTCAGGGAGCTGTTGGTATGGTAGATTTTACCATTCCTCACGAAGCGGTTGACCACTTTGCAGATGGGTCGCTCCACGGGGGGGTTGCCATTCATGATAAAATCCGGGCCGAAGAGGAAACCGTAAAAGGGGATGACCAGACCGGAGACTACTTTCTCGCCAGGAACCTGGGCGCGTTCCACTATGAGCGTCCGCAAACCCGCTTCCGCGCACTTCTTGGCAGCCACCGGACCACCGAAGCCGGCTCCCACCACTATCACGTCATAATCTTCCATGGGATCAACCCCAATCGCTTCTATACCCCGTGCCGCCTTTGGGCCAGGAGAAATCGATGGCTCCCTTTTCGCAGACATACCAGCAGGCAGCGCACTCCATACACTTCTCCAGACTCTTTATCCGAGCCTTCTTCTTCTCGATCTCGTAACATCCAGCCAGGCATACCTTCATGCAACAGGCGCAGCCGTCGCATTTCTTGTCATCCACCTTGATGAAATCGCCAGTTCCCTCCACCCATTCAACCCCGGGGAACTCCTCAAAGGTTCTGGTCATAACAACCTCCTCTCCTCGAAGGGGAAGCGAATATCGCAGGATCGGCCTCTTCAATGAAACGGTTTATCCATGATGTCGCCGGCTCCATTTTATCCTCCAGGCTCAGCAGAAATTTCCAGAATGGCTCCAATACTGGCATGAGCATCTTTACCAGATTGTTTCCGTATCGAGATGCCGGCTTGAAAAACCGTGCGGCTATCTTGATCAAAGGAGAGAAAAGCCTGAGCAATCCCTCCATAAAATCGAGCGCGACCCGGAAGAGAACCGCGGCCATCATGGGCTTCCTTGAATAGATATCCTTGTGTTCATACTTGCAACCGCTGTAATCGTAACGTTGGTGAATCCAGTTGTAATAATAGCGAAAGTACATGCGCAACCAAGCCACGATAATCGTGGGGTCTTTCTCTATGCTCTCGAGGATAGCTTGTAGCAAGGGGGAGGTCACATGGGTAAAGCCCCCCAGACCCCAGCCTTCGTGGATGAATTTTTTAAGCAGCCTCTCATCATGTTTCTCCTGGGCAAATCTCAGATTGTAACGGTTTGTGCCTGAGATCGCCCATTGGATGATGGGATGAGCTTTTATGCGTTCATCGTATCTCTTCAGAAAGGAGGCACTGGTATCCCCTGACCGGATGGCTTCGATGGCCACATCGGCGGCGATATCCGCGGAGAACCAGGCGGTAGGAACCCCATCGCATAATTCGGTGTTCTCCAGCCCGGCAGCGTCACCGATTAAAATCATGCCGTCGGTGTAATTGGGCATGCCGCGCAGCTCGAGGTCCAAACCCACGAAGATCTCGAACCCTTCCCACATGCGCGCTCTCAACCTTGCCCGTGGGGCGATCTCCTCCACCCACCATGGAAGCTGGGAGGTAATATTTCGGTGATATACCTCGAATAATTCCTTCAGGTCAGGAACCTCCCCCTTATCCATACGCAGGCACTGGTCTTGGCACATGTGCACGCTCTCCCGGTAGGGCCAGACCATCAGTCCGTTTCCATGTCCCAGAGGCGGTGCCAGCATCTGTTCGTCCCAGCCCCAGCAAAACCGCAGGGTGAACCCGAAGATGCGGTCCACCTCCTCCTTGCTCATCTGGTAATCATAGACATCTGCCAGTGAGATCACCTCAGGCGGATACCTCTTCCTCACTCCCGCCTTTACCGCCACCAGCCCTTGGGAACCTTCAGCGTCGATTACCAGTTTGCAACGAATCTCCTCACCGCTGTCCAGGACCACACCGCAGACCTTACCATTTTCGCGCATCACTCCCGTCACCGTGCAAGAGGTACGCAATTCCGCCCCCGCTTGCATAGCTTTTTCCGCCTCCCACTGGCAGAAGGGTTTGCAGTACGCATTGTAGCCCAGGGCGAACACCGGAGAGAGTGGTCTGGGGATGCGCAGGCTGTCGTCTATGTCGATATCCCCTTTTTCGATATCCTTTATTATGTAATTGATGATGCCATCCACCGGCCTCTCTATGGGTGGGTCGCCGTCCCGAATGAAATCCGGCCCGAAGAGAAATCCATAAAAAGGTATGGTGAGGCCGGATATCACTTTTTCCCCTACGCTCCCCGACCTTTCAAGCATGAGCGTGCGCAGGCCCGCCCGCGCGCACTTTCTTGCCGCAACTGGACCCCCAAAACCGGCACCTATAACGATGACGTCGTATTCGTCCCTTATGTTTATCGTATCAACCATCACTCGTTCTCCCTCTTAACTAAAGGCTTCTGTAAACATTTAAATATTTACATTATGTTATGATATTTAGATAACCACTCCACGGTTTTTTTCCTCTTCCAGCTTATGCGCCAAAACCACACCCTTTTGACGAAGAACATGCCTCTCCTGGGAAGCCTCGTCCATGAATTTGCCCGACTGATCTATGGGAAGCGAAATCCCGAAAGAGTGAAGGTATGAAGTTCAAGGTTCAAAGGAAAATGTCCGTAGATATTCCTTCGCAATTTTTCCCCCTAAAAAGCCGCGGAATAAAGGTTTAGGCTTCCGTCGGAAAAGATTACGCTTTATGTTATCCAGATAAACTGTCTTAACTGTCTAGTTGTTCCCGGCTTAACTATCTCTAGTTATTCCTGGAATTCTGGGTATATTCATCCCCACATCCAGTTGTTTTTGATTGATCTATCTATGAATTCTCCCAATCTCAGGCCCGAGGCTTAACTTCGAATCAAAAAGGTGCGCCAGTTTAAAGAGTTATTCAATCGGGCTCAGCTTCCATGCTAACTTTCTTTACGTCGAAGGGCCCGCCTTCTCGCCACCCTAAAAAGAGTCTGTCTCCGCAATTGGTTTTTATTCACTCTCCCGCCAGCGCTTCAGCCGGGAAAGAGTGTCCTCGGCTCTCTTCATAGCTTCATCGCTGGTTATATTGAAAGTCTCCTCATACTTGAGAGCCAGCTGCCTCTTCATCTCCTCGCGATTTTTGATAGTGAACTCTCCCTTAACCATGCAATATTTACAGAACTCCTGGGTCACGTCGCAATCGGCATGGTCTTCCTCGCATTCCATGGGCATCCCGCAGGACTGGCATTCCATCACTTCCATGAGAGCTTTCTCCTTTCACCAAAATCTCAACATGCATAATACCCAGAAAAAGCCTACTTGAAACGCCACGCGTCCCTTATGACCAGAGGGACGTAGACACGGCACGCGCAATAGAAATAATATGCCAATCCATCTTTCTATATAGGCGTTATATTTATTCCATCTTTCAAAGCACATTTATATAGCAAATTTTTTCGCAAGACATAAAATATGATTCAGAGTCTCAAGTAGTGGTGCACGAAGGGAGCGCGACCAAAGGGGAGTTGGCCAGGTATTCCGCTTCACCTACGGTTCCGCTCCACCCCTGGACTCGCGGCCTCATGGAAGCCCCTTGGAAATAGAGTGACCACCGTGCCATCCTTCTCTTGGAAATGACCATCTTCAAGAGAAAGGGGAAGCCGACGGTCATAAAAAATATAGACCTTTTGGACTGGTTGAGCAGCTCACAGTGGGCTTCCCTGAGGCTGCAGAGATGCTCGGGGAGGCTAAGGAAGGCGAGCATTTCGCCACCTCCCCCAAGGAACACTGGCGCCAGATCAGGAGCAACAATTCCCTTAAGAGGCTGAACCGCGAGATTAGGAGAAGGAGAGATGTGATGGGCATCTTCTCCAACAGGGAAGCGGTTGTAAGACTTGTCGATGCTGTCCTTGCGGAATAGAAAGACGAATGGCAGGCGGCAAGGCGCTACATGAGCCAGCATTTAATTGTTAAAGCCTAAATGACGGTTGTTGACGATGAGAACATCAAGATGGGAAGGGAGGTGACGTAGGATCTGCCGCAGTTAACTAAAGTCGCTTTCAAGGAGTAATGTACGGTTGAGCTTATCACGCCACTTGACGGGACGTGGCCAGACTCCCCTTTAAAAAGAGCGCTTTAGAGCGTTTCACCCATCCCGTATCTGTTGGCGAGCGGAAGCTAGTTCCAAGTTATCTAAATAAAGGATTTTTCATCTTCTCAGCTTTTCTCACTCATCGGCGGACCCACCGCTTAGTCTCACTCTTACATGTTTTAAATCTCCTGGCAATAACACCTTCAATCCCTGGGGTGCTTCAGGCTCAACCTCCAGACGCAACTCTCCATCAGCTAAACGTCCTTTTATATAAAAGCGCGTCTCATCATCGATTAACTCATACGAGGAGTTTCCCTCCTCGTCGGGATAGACCATCAAAGTCATGTTCTCGTAACTTAACTGATCCACGCACTGAGCAACCTCAGCCAAGGGAAAAACGCTTCCTCCCCTGACATATACCGGGATAGTTTCTAAATCCGCTCTCCGCACAATCCATTTCCCTCCTTGACATACCTCTTCGGTCCAGAAATCATACCAGCGCCCCGGTGGCAAATAGACCCTCCGCTCCTGGTTACGGGAGAGAATGGGTGCCACCAGTAAATTACGCCCGCACATGAATTGGTCCTCGATGTTCCAGACAGTAGGATCTTCCTGAAACTCTATCGCCAAGTGTCGAAGTAAAGGCAATCCCTTCTTAGCGGAGACGAACGATTCCGAATAAAGGTAAGGAATGAGCCGGTAGCGCAGTTCCAGATACCTTCTCACTACATCCTGGGTCTCCTCACTGAAGTTCCAGGGCTCTTTGTATTGGGGTGGATTGCCGTGATAACGGAGGTGGGACTGGAAGATAGAGAGCTGGGTCCATCTAATATAAAGCTCTTCGCTGGGCACTCCCACGAACCCGCCGACGTCCTGGCTCCAGAAGGTAAAACCGGACAATCCAAGGTTAAGCCCTCCCCGTAGTGAACTGAGCAGGTTCTCGTAATTGGAGGAATTATCTCCAGACCAATGGACCGGGTAGCGCTGGGCTCCGGCATAACCGCTGCGCGCCCAGATAATCCCTTGGCCTTTGCCTTTTACCTCCTCCACAGCCTCGAATGCCGCCTGCTGATAAAGCAAGGAAAAGAGATTGTGCATCTTCCTACCGTCACCACCCGCGAAGCGCATAGGCGGCTCGATACCCTCGCCAAAATCCGCCTTGATGGTTGAGGCTCCCATCTGGAGAAGACGCCTGATCTTCTCTTTATACCAAGCTACTCCTGTGGGGTTGGAGAAATCGATGGGATTCGCCTCAAATTGCCAAAGGAAGACAAAGGGACCGCGGTTTTTCGCCAACGCTTTCCTTTTCTTAGCGTCCTTATACACCTCGGTTTCTCTGATCACATAGGGAATCTGCCACAGGCAGATTCTAAAACCCTGTTCAGCCGCTTCCTTGAACATCCTCTGGGGATCGGGGAATCTTTCCGCATTGAATTTCCAATCGCAGCGCCAATCTTCATCGAACCAACCGGTATCGATATGAATAACATCAGCGGGGAATCGCATTTCCCTCAGCCTGCGGGCCACTGCTATGACCTGATCCTGGGAGAAGTAGCTTATACGGGATATCCAAGTGCCCAAGGCCCATTTAGGCGGTATGGCGGATTTGCCAGTTAGGGCGGTATAGGTGTCCAGGATAGACTTAAAAGACGGGCCGTAAAAAAAGAAATAGTCGATGAGATCCCCCTCAACGGCAAAGATATTTTTGCAAGTTTCGCGACTTCCTACCCAAAAGGTGATGGGCCTACTTTCATTGACAAAGACACCATAGCCTTGAGTGCTCATAAAGAAAGGAACGTACTTGTAAGCTCGACCGGAAGTATTGCCTAGTCCCTCGGTGTTCCATAAACCCACCGTTCCGCCCACTCGGTTAACCGGACCGTAGGACTCACCCAGCCCGTATACCGCCTCGCCTGGATACAAGACGAAAGATTCCACCCCATATTCCCGTCCGCTCTTCCTGTCACTTATGAATCCCAATGGCAATGAATCGAAGGGCGTGGGAAATTCGTTTTTAGTGTCGCCACCGGACTCGGTTATTAAATTTCCTTCGGAGTCAAAGACCTCTATCCGAAAGTCCTTCCTATAAATTATTAAACGAATGGAGTCGCTGGATAATTCGTAGCGATCCGGTTTCTCCTCCAGCCTAACCTCTAGGGATGCATCAGATATATCTTCATAGAGCATGGGAGTTGAATTAATGGGAACTGTGTCCCCTCTGGCTAATCTCAGCCGATAGGTATCCCCGCGCAGAAAATCTAACTGGAGAGTCATGGGCTCGTAAGGTGTCTTTTCCGTTACCAGATACTCATGTCTGCTCATGGTTTTGAGGTTTACGATCTTGAAGACGTTGTAGCCGCGAGCGGAAAAAATGAAAGTGTTGCCTGTGCGTTCTCTCAACTCCACCTCAAGGACACAAGCCGCCTTCTTCCCCCGATACTTGTAAGGAAAACTAAAGGTGGTGGAGGGTGGTGTCCCATCAACGTCAAGCGGATGATCCGTATATCCAAAATAGACATTGGGCTCTAAGTCGCCCAGTTTTCCCCGAATGCGTGGATATCTCAACCGTTGTTTTATAAATTTCAGCGCCGCCTTTTTCTGATCTATCCCTTGGCGCATAGTCCGCTCGGTGAGAATCCGTTCGTAATTTGTATCCTCATCAACCACTAGAAACCTCCTTTATCTTGCCAAAACTTATACACATTATATTCGAAAATATAATCTTACGGGCTAACCCAGGCCCACATTAAGAAAGAGAACGATACGCTAGCGCAAGTGTCTTCCATCGCCCACCCCTTCGAGGCAACATCATGCCTCGCAAGCGGATATTAACCTGTTGAGCGATTCTCGCCTTTTCTAGCCGGCGGTCATGAGCATGGCATAACGACTTTATCCATGTAGCACAAGCCCCGTTTTATGCGCTGTTGATGTATTTCTTGATGTATAATTCCGAAAGATCGCTATTTTAAATAATTCAGCAGAATATCTCCTTTTAAGCAGCGGGCATGGAAATTTACTAAATCTTCGATTTCTCCCAACAGATGCTCTCCATGTGAGAGGCAAAGCCATGCCTCTGTCCATCACATTTCTGGTTTAGCTATAGAATTCATTCTGCCGCCATATGAACATCGCTATTTACAGGATAAAGGGCCCAGGGCGAGAAATATTTTTACGCCATTTTACAATCTAGAAAGACCAACGCCCGTCATATACTTTCTCAGGGCCTCTCCAGTCTCTTCAGCGCTTTTATAGCCACATTGGGGGAGAGGGATATGTGCGCCTGGCTCACGATCATGCCTCCTATCTGGTTCATAAGCGCCTCTTTGGGAGCTTTGAAAACCAGCCAAAGAACGAGATTAGCGATGGTTACCACCACCAGGCTCAAGGTGCGGTTGGGCCAGGCTCTTTGTTCTTGCTCCTGCGCGGCTCGCTCCCGCAACAGCTCCTCGCTTTCATGAAGTTTCTTACCCAGTTCCGCATCGCTCAACCCTTTCACGTTTTCGACTGGGCGGTAGTCCAGCAGAGGGAAGTAAAAAGTATTGAAAAACTTGGGGTGAGTCATCCCCTTAAAGCCACCCAATCCTCTCAAAGGTGAGATTGAAAGGCCCAGCAATCCTAACGTAACCAAAATAAAAACGGTCATCGCCAGCGCCTTGGCGTTCTTCTCAGAAATAAAGAAGTAAAATAAAAAGAGGGTCATGAGCACTAGGTAGAAAATGACTGATCCATTCAGCCAACTGGTGCATTTATTAGCCGATTTCTTCAATGACTCCTGGATGAAGGAGAGCCTACTTCTAGGTTCATCCAGATCAATCGCTTCACCAGACAACCTTCCACCTCCTTTTTCGGTTGACCACAGGGTTTTGCTGAATGCGTCAATCGCAGCCATTTATTTGGAAAAATTTTGTCATTAAACAAAACGATAGTCAAATATTTGTATTGGCTACGGGAGATGGACATACTGAAAAACACCTTTTCATAGAAAGCGAAAGCCCTTGACGACCGCAATCATCTCAAATAGCCAGGTTATCTTTATCGGCGGACGTTTTTCGTAAGTTTCATCGAACGTGCCTAGGTTCAGAAACATAGTGGACACCCCCTATACTTGCTTTGTAGTAAAAGAAGCGAAGCAAGGAGGTGTCCAAATGAAGGGTTCAGTTGGAACCACTACCAGTATCTATCACACCAGGCTACCACACAGGCGGTGACTGGAAAGGATGGGAAGGTGCTTGGATCTATCGAGGGAGGCCCGGGTGAGGATTTCATGGATTGGGCATTACAAATAAGAGGGAAATCTGGTAAACTTTCCCATTGACATTCCTTGAATATGGCGAAAAGAGGTTTAAAAAAAGCAGGCTGATCTTGGGAGGTTGAGATGTTCATAGCCCATGTAAATAGAAAGGGCTTGAGCCTTCACCAGAAAATACCCTTTCCCCTGGACGTGATGGGATCCAGGCTTGAATACCTGATTATGAAATTGCTGGGAAAATTGACCGACGCCGAATGGCTTTATAGAAATGACATCACTAAGAACGCGGTCAACTGGTTGGCCAACCGAGTGGTGATTCCCCTCATTCACGGTGAGGTGGTCACTCCCGAGGAGATAGAACGCATCGTCCGTCGACTGGAAGAAGAAGGTCACACCATCGCCCTGGGGTTGTGTGAATGTCGTCACGGCGAGAAGAGGATGGAAGAAGGCCTTGAGGAAGGCCGCGATCCCAACTATACATGCGTGATGATCGGCGACTGGGGGAAGGGACATCTCTACAATTATCCCCACGACTACCGGCCGATAAGCGCGGATGAGCTACTGGAAATCACCCGCTTCTGGTTCGACCGAGGGCGCGTCATCAACGCCTGGGGCTGCAGCACCCTCCATGGTTTTTTCATCTCCTACTGTCATTGCCTCCCCCAATACTGCGTTCCCCTAAGGCATCAGCTCTTAAGAGGGAATGTGGTCTTTTATCCCGGCTACAACTATGCCCTAATCGATGAGGAGCTCTGCCAGGGACCGGAAGATTGCGAATTCAACTGTTCTCTCCACTGCCATTTCGGCGCTATTGCGGCGCATCAAGGCAAGGCGAAAGTGGATATCTCCCGTTGCCATGGTTGTGGGCAATGCTTTCTTCACTGTCCCACTGGGGCGGCTCGAGGGGTGCGCAAGGAGAACTACGAATTGATTTACTGCGCCAAAGACGTGGTCTACCCGGAGGGATAAGAAAAGCAGAACGATAAAAAGCGCTACCTTGAACCCCAGATATTTCTTCGAAGCCTAAAGGTTAAGCACAAAATGGAACTTTCGCTCCATTGATGCTCCAACCTATATGAACAAAAGAAACTTCCCTTCTAGCCCGAAGAACAGTCATTTCACCTTAGGCTCGTCGCTCAGTTCAGCCAAATTCCCTTTAACTCAAATTCGCGCAAACAACCGCGCGCACCACATCTCCTCTAGCTCTCCAGAGGCTGCTCCCTTGCCATGCGCAAAGCTCTTTTCTCCAAGGATTCCGTGTACTTCTCCCACTCCGATTTCTCATCGCCGGCGGCGCGCCACAACTCGAAATGGCAGGTGGACGAACCCGCAGGAATGGTGCGCGTAAAACGCACCTGCCAGTCTCCTATCCCGCTCGCCTCTTTAAAAGCCTCCATCATTCCCTGAACGAAATAGCGCTGTACCCTGCAGTCGAAGGCTCTATAATGGTCCTGATGGGGACACCAGGTGATATGAAAACTGACCAGATCATCGCTTTCGATAGTGGGCTCCTCCAAAGAGGCATAGACGACGCGATTTATCACGGTAGCGAAGAAGCTCATAAATTCCGCATCCGATAAGCCCTCAGGTCTTTTTACATTATGTAATATTTGCTTGCCAACATCCCGCCCCACTTCTCTTAAAACCTTACCCACAAGCCTTTGTCCTTTTTCCCCGTATACGCGTTCGCATTCCTCAAGTATCCGGATCACCGCCATGGCCTGCATGGTCCCCCACTGCCAAAGCGTGGCGGGGTCGAAATCGGTTTTTGCCAGCACCTCCTCTTTCAGTCTTTTCAGCCCCTTCTGGTAAGGTTGATTGAAGCGGAACTTCTTCCAGTTCTCCTCCGGGCGATGTTCCCAGTGCGCCATTTTTTCCCTCCTTGTTTATCTTTATGCTCCGGGCAAAAATATGGTACGCGCCCACCAAGTTTGTGAACCTATCTATAAAAACCTATACCCAAACCATCCCAACAAAGCGTATACTTCACCGCCGGCAACTAACCTCACAATTTAAAACCAAACCGTCTTCAATCTATCACAGTTCATAAAAATCCTCTCTTACCAGCGCCAAGCGGCATTCCCCCGAAAAGAAAATTAACTCAACCCATGGCCTCAACCCAAATCTATTTAACCGTTGAGTTCTTCGGGATAGGGGGAGAAGAAAGACTGGTCCAGAAGATGGCCCCGTCCCAATGTGGTTATCCAGGCCTTCACCATCCATCTAGGCTCCCACAGAGGCGCTTCCCCAACTCTGAAACGGTCCAACAGCTCATCGAAACAAAGCTTCTCCTCTTGGGGAATACTCCCAGCCATTCCTTCCCAAATCTCCCTCAACATGTCCACCAGGCCTCCCTCATGTGGGGGGCGGGAAAGGGCTTTCCACAATCCTTTTTCGTAATTTTCCATCACTTCGCGAGGAGTGTAAACCTCCCGATTGGCAAGCTGCTCGTTGAGGTTGTCTATCTCGAACTGGTCATAAACGCTGAGCAATATCCGGTGTTTTTTATGAAACCGAATAAGCTTCTCCACCTCTCCGCTCTCCTTCACCTCCCTGAAGTCAGCAAGAATGAAAAGCTTGGTCAGGAAATGCTCCCTCATCCTGTGATTTTCTAGGCGAGATTCATCGGCTAGCGCCAGATGTGAAAATCTCTCCAGCACCCCCGCTCCGAAGAATCCTGCTCCTTCTCCCTTTAAGGTTTTCTTCTCCGCGTCCCCATATATCTTCGTGTCGGTGAGCCCACAAGAAGGGGAACGACTTTTAAGCACGAATCCGTCCACCTGGCGCAGGGAAGAAAGGAAACTCTCCACGAAGTTCTTCATGGGCGAGGTAAAGTCCTTTCCGGAAGGCCATTGGATTAACTTTCTAACCGTCTCCTGCTCCACCACGCAAATGGGGTCCCGAGGAATCCCCAATCCAATCTCCACTTCCGGGCATACGGGCTGCACCTGGGCATAGCTTTTTAGTCTTTCTAGGAAGGGCGCCTCCACCATGGTTCCGTCATACCTGCAAGTGGAGAAACCAAAGCAAGCGCTCATCACTATTACGGGACGCGCATGCATCGCTCTTTCGCCACAAACCTTTCCGAGGATGATGAAATTATACTGGTCGAATCAAGCATCCATCACGGCAGAAACGCCAAAGATGCTTTCTACATTCACAGTTCATATGCCTGGCTGATTCCAACAATTTTCGCATTGATAATTTTGAATCGCGCCTGTCTGGTTTCAACCGAGGAGCGCTGATAATTAATATAAATATCCGATATCGCGCCGCCTGTCACCTCATAATTATAACAGGGGGGTTAAAGCGATGTGTCTGAAGAAGGCTCTCATGTCTTTCCCTGCTACTTCCCTAAAATTTACAAACCCGCAATTTATAACAGGGGTGGTTAAAAGCAATGCTTCCGCAGAAGGTCCTCATGTCTTTGCCCGCTATTCCCTAAAATTTACAAACCCGAAATTTATAACAGATCGGATTAGAGAAAGCGCTTATCCGTGTATGCCCTACTTGGCATTAAAGCAACCGCGTCGATCATTCGCTCACCTTAAAACCGCATAGAGCAGAAGAAATGGTGGCCTTTTCTCACGCTTTTAAATCTCGCAGCTGTTAAAATTTCGGGAAAGGCCACCATCGAATTGGCGCGACTTCTAACTTGAATTTTTAGAAAGCGTTTAGGGACCACTGCAGCTTGGGCCGGCGCGAGGTATCAACGTAAAACGAGTTTTATTCGTGCTAAAGGGTAATCTATAATAATCTATATTTTCGACTCATGAAGGTAGATGATCGTCGACCGCTTTTTTAGATATCGCCATTTAGCATGAACAGATATAAGATTAAAAATAATATTAAAGAATATGGGATGCTTGAGAGGCGAAGCCCTATTTATAAGCCATAGGAAAAGCCAATGACTTAGCAGAGTAAGAGGTCGCATCGGGAATGCCAAAACGTCTGGAATTGCTCAAGGTTCGCTATTACCAATGGTTGATGCGCCGGGCAGGCGTGGATGTGGGGCCCCTGGTATGGATCTCCGCCCCGGCGGATGTAGCTCTATGCGGTCAATCCTCCTGTAAAATAGGAAACGGAACCTTCATCCCCACCTCTATTCAGATCAGAGGAAACGACCGGGGAAGGATCATCGTCGGCGAACGTTGCTGCATAGACACTTACGCTCGCCTCTTCGCGGCGAACGACGCTACCTTGCTCATCGAGGATAACGTGGGCATCGGGCCCTTCAACATCATCAACGCCTTTGACGACTGCGTCATCGGGAAGAATACTATGTTCGGGCCCTATGTGAACATCAACTGCGCCGACCACGGACTGGAACTAGGGGAGCCCATGCGTTATCAGAAAGGAACCTATGGCCCGGTGATCATCGGCGAAGACTGCTGGATAGCCTCCCATGCGGTGATTCTCAAAGGCGTGACCGTGGGAAACGGAGCGGTGGTGGCGGCTGGAGCGGTGGTGACCAAAGATATCCCACCCTTCAGCATAGCCGCGGGAGTCCCCGCCCAGGTGATCGGCGATCGTAGGGAGTTGAAGAATCAATACATTCCCCTTTGGGAGGAATGCGAGAAGAATGAGGGGTAACATGGGTAAATTAGCTAAATCTATTTGCATGGCGACAACGGTCTGTCTCTTACTAGCTGTGGCGGGCTGCGGCCATGGTGAAGGCCCAGCGGAGGTGGTGAGCGAGTATATAGAAGCGGTAAACCATCATGATTTGGCCGCGGTATATGAACTGCTGGTTAACGAGGATCGAGAGAACTATCCAGAGGAACTGATACTTCAGGGGTTCCATCTTGCAGAGCACCAAGAAGAAGCGAAAAACCAACTCGGTGCTATACAATTATTCGGTGATACCGCTTCTGTGGAGATTATCACCATCTACCACGAAGGAATATCCGTGCAGAAAATTATCCTCCGCAAAGAGGAAGGCCGATGGAAGATATCACTCTCAAGAACCATAGCGGAGGCCCTAAAGCAAAAAGAAGCGCAAGCACATTCGGAAGGACATGAAGAGAGCCACGAAAAGCAAGATGAGCATGAGAGCGAACCGGGACATGAAGAGAGCCTAGAAGAGGGCCACGAGCAAAGCCCCCAACATGGTCATTAGAATTCTGCGAGTTCATATATACCCTGCCTAGTTTCAAAAACGGTGGCTCCTGTCGATAAACGCTGAAATTGTCACGAAAAACGTTCAGTGATAAACGGAGATATGCTAAGCGACTTAGGATGGCGCACCGTGAAAATCGCCGAGAAACAACGCCTGTCTCTTTATCTATCAGTATCTATCGGTGTCTCCCAATCCTCTTGGATAGATGCATTACCCCATAACGGAATCATTTGGAACCATAAATAATGGGGCGTCTCTTTTAATCTTCCACTTCGAGAATCAGTTACCCCCGCAGAAATCCTCGCGATTGTTTGAACCAGCGCACCCACTTCTATCCTCAAAATAAATAAAGTATAATATCGCCAATCGCTAGGAGAGGAATGGTTCTCATGCAAAAGATGAGTGAAATAGTGGTGATCATCCCCACCTATAACGAGAAAGAGAACGTGGAGCGCATCGTCAACGAGGTCTTATCACAGCCTCTTGACATATCGGTGCTGATAGTGGACGACAATTCACCCGACGGCACCGGCGAGATCGCCGATCGTCTGTCTGAGTCCGACCCTCGAGTCCATGTGCTCCACCGCGAGGGTAAACAGGGTCTGGGGACCGCCTATATAGCTGGGTTCCGTTATGCCCTAGAGCGTGGAGCCCAATACTGTTTCGAGATCGACGCAGACTTCTCTCACGACGTAAAGGACATACCGCGTCTTTATGCCGCCGCCAGAAAAGCCGACGCAGCAATCGGATCCCGCTACGTCAAAGGGGGCGGCTGCGAGAACTGGAAATTCTTCCGCTGGATGATCAGCCGGGGAGGAAACCTCTACACCAAGCTGGTGGCCCGCACCAAGACCGTGGACACCACCTCGGGTTTTCGCTGTTACTCCCGCCGGGTGCTGGAAGCGATAGACCTAGATCGCGTGGACGCCCGCGGTTATGCTTTTCAGATCGAAATGACCTTCGTCGCAGAAGCCTTGGGTTTTAATCTAGTGGAGGTACCTATCATCTTCACCGACCGTATGGGGGGCAAATCCAAGATGGACGCGGATATTTTTTGGGAAGGATTGAAAGTTGTGTGGAACCTGCGTAAGAAATACCGGGATTTACTCTCCAGATAGACCAACGTCGATGGGACAGCTATTTTCTCCTCGTGAATTCTTTCTCTTTGGAAACGATAAGAAGGCGAGTCTTAGATTATTATTACACTATGTTATTTTACTCTTTATCGCTTTTACTCTTCGCCCATTCTTCACCAAGCCAGCAGCAACTCGAGTAAAATTGTCGATACTATCAGATGGTCGCATTACCATGGAAAACGATAGGGGGGCGTAAATGCACATATACACTTCTTCTTGTCCAGGGGGGAATCCACTTCCGCTTCCCCACCCTTCTATCAAGCCAATTCCTCCGAATAGAGCCTGATTTGATGAGGACCTTCCCTTCTTGCCGCTTCCAGTGCTTTCATGGCATTCTCCAACAACATCTCCTCGCTGTCCGCGTTGGCTGGAAAGGAAGATATACCAATACACACGGTAAGCTGCTCAAACTTCTTCTTCTCCCTGGTGGGAAAGGGATATTCGGAAATAACCCTGCGCAATCTTTCCGCCAAGCGCATGGCTCCCAGACGGCGCGTCTCCGGCAGAAGAATGGCGAAATGATAGTTCCCATAGCGGGCGGGCACGTCCACCTCCCGGGTGTTCTTGAGAATGATGTTTCCTAAATCGGAGATAGCTAACTCCCCTATAATATCCCCATGCTTTCTGAGATAATCCTCAAGCCCGTCCACCTCCATCATCAGCAGACAGAGATTCAGGCTGTAACGGCGGGCTCTGCCTACCTCATCGCATAATCTCTGCTTGAAGTAACTCTCGTTAAACAGGTCGCTTACCGTATCCCGGATAGTACTTTTGTCCAGATCGCTGTAGAGCCGCGCCACATATAGGGAGGCGCAAGCCTGAATGGCGGCGGTGGAAATCACCCCCAGATCCCTGGCGGAGAAGTTCTCGCCGGCTCTTCTCGCCAGCATAATCGCGCCCATGTTGCTACCCCCTGTCAGCAGGGGAACCGCTACGATATATCGCATGCCCATTTTCTTAATAAAATCCCCACCCGCATACTCACCAGGCACCACCTCCATCAAGAAGCTACGTTTCTTCTCCATCAAGGGTTGCAATAAAGAACCTTCGATTTTGAAAGTGGTGCCCACGAAATTATCTGCACCCTTGCCTTTTGCGATCTGCAGAACTAGCTCGTCTGGCATCTCACCCCGTAGGAAGAGATAACCTAGATCCGCATGGCATGCGGAGGTGGCCTGCTCCAATATCTCCCCCATTTTGGGAAAAGCGTCGGAATAAGCCTCGAAAACTCTAACCTTCCCGCTTATTTCGGTCATCGACCTAAGCATCTCCTCCAGCTCTTCCTCGGCCATTCCATTTCCTCTTAATAAAACCTTGAAGAGAGTGCGCATAGGACTGTTTCTTCCGATGTACACTACCTCCCCTTCGAACTCTTCTCGCTCTTTATTCTTGAGATTTTTCGTCGCGATGAGCAGATGAGCGCCGCCCTTCTCTTTTAAGGATTTGAGGTCCGATAACGTATTGGGCCGCTTCAGTCTGGAGTTCCATTTCTTCTCCAGATCCTTTTCCACCCAGCCCACCACCTCGATCTGGCCCCCGAAGCCTAACAGACTTTCGTAGATATTTACGGCTAGCTGGTCGAAACCGTAAAACGCAACCCTCATTGCCATCCTTTTTCAAACCCCCCTATGGAATGAGCGAATATCTCAATCTGTAAAAAACTTTCACTTTGAAAAAACCTTGTCACAACTCATTATTTATATTTTAATATTTGCATCGTCATTAATACAGAATGCCCTTACAACAACTTTCATTCCAATCGGCTCAGCTTGCTATATCCGCGCAAAAGTTTTACTTGTTCCCGCTCAGATAATTTCCTTAGTCCGGTAGATGCCATCCTTGAGCGATAAATGGAAATCGGGCTTGCGCTCAGCC
This sequence comes from Candidatus Geothermincola primus, assembly GCA_015711725.1. Taxonomy (GTDB): domain Bacteria; phylum Actinomycetota; class Geothermincolia; order Geothermincolales; family Geothermincolaceae; genus Geothermincola; species Geothermincola primus. Next base: position 20,324 of record JACVIX010000021.1, read on the forward strand.
GCGACACTAATAAAGAGAGGGAAGAAGCGATAGCAAGATATTTCGTATCCTAATTTAACACAGAATGACCTAGCAACCACTTCATTTCCAATCCGCACCTGTTACTTTATCTGTGAGCAAGCTCTACACATTCTCGCTTAGATAATTTTCTTGCTCCCGTAGGTCTCATCCTTGAGCGATAAATGGAAATCGGGCTTGCGCTCAGCCGCGACACTAATAAAGAGAGGGAAGAAGCGATAGCAAGATATTTCGTAAACTAATCCTTTATGGAAAACTTAGACTGTGTACTTTCTCGCCAACATATCAACGCTTAATCGTTCTTGAAGGACTCAGCGGTAGTGGGGGATCCGGAAATAAAAAGGAGTGGTTAAGATCTTATATATTTTACATAATGAAAAATATTGATGACGACATTGATCAAAAGCGCCGCTTTAACCAGAGCCACAATCTATACAAATAGGCCATTCCCCATACCTTTGAATGGAATGTGATACCGCAGCCATAGGCTCAGGGTCTATTAGAGGGTTGGGAGTCATAGGGCGGAATACGTAATACTTTTTACCGTAAATCCTTACAAATCGGCTTCGCGCCAAGAAACGCAGACGCTAGGCGCGTTTGGAAAATTGCACCTTCAGCGCGTGAATGAGGCGGAGAATTCATGAAAAGAGCGGGGAAGCAATTCCTCCCCGCTCCATTTTTTTCAATCGCCCAATATCGCTACGCTTTGGTCTCCTCAAAAATGCCGGTCCAGAGGCCTAGAGCCACGGCAAGCTCCTTATGGTCCTTGGCATATTCCTCCAATGATACGTTCTGCATGGTGGCGTCAATCGCTTGGCGGAAAGCTCTGGCTCCAGCGGTGGGTCCCATAGGATGAGCGTGGATGCCTCCTCCGGAACCGATCATGATATCTTTGCCCAGGTCGGCGACGCAAGTTGGGACCATCTGCGGAGTGATACCCCCGGAAGGCATGGGCATGCTAGGTTTTATGTTATGCATGGGATAGGTCATGGTATCCGCGGTGACCAGATAACGGTCCTTCAGATAAGGAGCTTTGCCATAAGGCGCAGGAAAAACGATGATGTCCGCGCCCGCCAGACGGGGCAATTTCGCCAGCACCAAGTGGGAAGAGATACCCGAGTAATGAGACTCATAGAGCGCGCCCGCGCAGTCCATGTGGGCTAGAATGGGTACGTTTATCTCGGGATCCTCCGCCAGGGCCTGCAGGGCGGGAAGCCCCACCGCCAGATAATTGACCATGATGGCATTGGCGCCCGCGTCCACCGCGCGCTTGGCGGTCTCGAACATCTTGGGCACGCTGTCGCTAACATTCACGGTGTAGAGGGTATGTTCGCCGGTCTCCTCGTAGACTTTTTTCTCAAGCTCCATGTAGGCGCGCACCCGGTCTTCCACCCGATTGAAAGACATATCCGCGATGAGCTCGTCATCCTTGATCACGTCGCATCCTCCTAGAGCCACCTCATAGAAGAGTTTCGCCCCCACCTCGCAAGGATATCCTGTGCAGGGCTTGGTCATGTTGTTGATAAGCGGGCGGTCTTTCACGCCTAATAAATCCTGGACCCCTTCGATGCCGAATTTAGGTCCCTTGAACCCATCGGTGTAGATCTTGGGAAGGTAGATGTCCAATAGCTTGATCTTGCCTCCCATGGAGATGTTTCCCACCACCGCGGTGAGCAGCATGGGAATCTGGCTCTCGATGTTGCGGTAGGGAAAGGCTATCTGCACTATATAAGTGCGTTCCTCCACCTCCTTGGGCACCTCGAATTCGTACTGGGGCACCTCGTAGATACCGATTACCTTGGCCACGTGTTTCGCCCTGACCTCGGGGGTCTCCCCCGGAACAGGGGTCCAAGTTCCCGTGGACTGTTCCACCGCCAAGAATGGGGCCATGTAGTACATGATCATATCCCGCGGCACTTGGGCGTAATAGGTTGCCACGATCTGATCCCCGTAATCGATCCCCTCGGGCAGGGCCCTGGGCTCAGCCTCAAAATACTTCATCTCTCACTCCTCCTTTACTGGTCATGCCGGTTCGTTTATCTCTCGATAAACGCCGGAAAGCTTCCTGTAAATCTTCTTGAAAGTCTCAAAGAGTTCCCCATAAATGGCTCGCTTTCCACTGTCGGGATGATAAGCCTTCCTCACTTTGACCACATTTTTCAAATCTTTGTAATTGTTATATACGTTTAACGCCACGGCCACCGCCAGCGCGCAACCAACCGCTCCCGCTTCTTGGGAATATTCCACCGCCTCCACGGTGTGGCCAGTCACATCGGATAGAATCTGCATCCAGATATCGCTGCGCGCACCTCCTCCGATAGCCCTTACCGGGTTACAGGAATAACCAGCGTTTTTTACCGCCTCCAGCAGCCAGCGGAAGTTGAGTGCCACTCCCTCATAGACCGCCCTTAATATATCCTCGCGCGTGCTCTCCAAGCTGATATTCAAAAAAGCGCCACGCAAGGTGGTGTCGGTCACCGGAGATCTTTCCCCGAACATCCAAGGGGTAAAGATTAACTTCCGAGAACCCGGGGGGACTTTCTCCACGACTTCGTCCAACACGGCGAAGATCTCCATCTCTTCTTTAGCCCTTTTCCATTCCTCTTCTTTCCCAAACTGCTCCGCGAACCATTTTAAACATGCTCCCGCGGTCTCCGTCTCCCCTATCATGAGAAAGCTTGCTGGATCGGCGGAAGCGATGGAAGCGATCCCATACTTAGAGAGGGAACGCGGTTTAGGCGTGCTGATACATAGCCATCCCGAGGTACCTATATAGATATGGCAGTCCCCGTCATCAAGCGCCCCCGATCCGGTGGCTGCGCTGGGCACGTCCCCCATGCCAGCGATCACGGGAGTTCCCGCGCTTAATCCCATATCTTCCGCCGCCTTGTCGGTGAGCACCCCGGCGATATCTATGGACCTCTTCACCGGGGGCAATTTTTCCAGTGGAATCTTCAATACCCGGGCGAAAAGCGGGGACCAGTCACGGGTTTTGTTGTCCAGCAGCCCGGTGGTCGCCGCATTGGTCTGATCCACAATCATATTACCGGTCGCGCGATAAACCAGATAGCCACAGACATCTAAAATCTTATGGGTCGCCTCAAAGATCTCCGGTTCCTCCTCGCGCAGCCACTGGATCTTGCAGACCACATCCTTGCCCGAAGGGACCGCTCCCGCCAATTTGGCCACCACCTTTTCCCCGCCCAGGCGTCTGACCAGCCTGGTTGCTTGCTCCTCCGCCCGGCAGTCTAGCCATATGATGGAAGGCCTCAACGTTTCTCCACCTTTATCCACCGGGACCACTCCTAGCATCTGGGTGGCGAACCCGATCCCCATGACCTCTTTGGGATTGATCTGGTTTTCCTCCACCAGTTTGCGAGTGGAGGCACATACAGCATCCCACCAATCCTCCGGATTCTGCTCCGCCCATCCCGGCCTGCAATAATCGGTTTCATAGGGCTCGAAACGATAGGCGATAATCTTTCCAGCGGTGTCGGTGAGCACCGCCTTGCTCCCTCCGGTCCCCACGTCGTAGCTGACAATGAATTTTCCGCTCATCAACGCCCCCTCATTTTATCCGATTCGTTCCAAAAAACATCTGATAAGCTCTCCATCAGCCGAAAAGGACTTCAGCATTTTCTCAAGGGACACTCTACTCATGCTTATACCCATATAAAACTATGTTTATGGCTTCGCTCCTCCGATCAACGCTCCCGAACCCATAGCAGCGATTGTAAATTTCCGCAGTTACGCAAGAATCCCAGGAAGACCTCTTTTTATCGTTATGGTTATTTCCTTCACGGACAACGAGGTTACTCACCAAGCACTCCCATCGCTATCATTACAAAATGTCAATAATTAAACAATTTTATTCATTCCTAGCTTTTGGAAACTTTTCAGCATTTCCAGAGCTAACCCCATGCCTTTACGAAGATCGAAAGCCTGGGAATCCTCCAACCACTGGATCTCCATCCCTTCCACCAATCCAAGCAGCATGCAGGAGAGGTAATAAGCATCGAAGGGTGGGAAAACACCTTCCTCGATTCCCTGAGAAATTATCCTTTTAAGCTCTTGCTTGGTCTGTTGTATATATTTGTACAGCTCTTCCACGTACTGGGGAGAAAAAGTCTCCAATTCCTCCGCTCGCATCTTCCAGGAGAGCTTGCAAAAGTCCCGGTCGCGGTAGTACAGCTCCACGATCTCCTCTCCCAGCCAGGTAAGCTTATCCAGCGCGCTCCCATTTCTTTTAGACGCCTCGCCGACCAACCGAAGGAACTCCTCGTGCATCTCCCTGATCAAAGCGAAATAAAGTTCCTCCTTTGATTTCCAATACCAATAGAGAGTGCCTTTACCAAAACCCGCCTCTAAAGCTATCTCCTGCATGGTGGCTTTATGGTAACCTTTGGAGGAAAAGACTCTGAGCGCTGCTCGCTTGAAAGCCGTTTCCCGTTCATCCTTGAGGGGATTTTTACGTAATCCCAGTGTCTTGGCCATCTGTTCTCCTCTAAGCTTTAGACCTACCGGTCAGTCTTATATTATTATAGATTATTTAGCCTGTCAACATATAATTTTCAATTAACAGTTCCACGCAGGTTCAGCTAATGAAATCGAAAAATATAACTCCCTAGAGGTTTTCCATTCAAACGATGGTCGAGGAAAGCCACTAATGCGTTCAAAATAAGAAGGTCCAGGATAATCTATCCCCACCCCGTAAAGCCTATACTCTTACCAAATCCTTGAAATGAATCCGAAATAGAGGGGATGAACAACTTTATGCTACCGTGATTATCAAAGAAATTTTATGAATACTTCAAAATCCGAGATTTTACATCCAATCATCTTCGCGAAATTCCGCAGTAAAGCAACTATGAAAAAGTCTTCTTTAGTGTGAACTCAAAATTTGCCCCTTCTAGCCCTGCTATTTTTTACTCCTAATCATCGCTTCCATAAGTTGAACTTAAATAAGACGAATAAGACGAATAAAGAGGATATGATAATTCCCTTATGGACTCTTTTCCCCATCGCCTTCACAGGGATAATCCTTTATGGCTAATTCAAAGCACGCTCCACCATCGTTGTACACTCTTATTTCCCCGCAGTATAAGCTCACCAATTTCTTCACGATGGCAAGCCCCATACCAGTTCCGGCTTCGCTTCCCCGGTAGAAGGGGATAAATATCTTCTCCACTTCCTCATCGGGGATGCCCGGCCCATTATCCTTTACCCGGTAGAGATGCGCGTCATGCCCTTCATCATAAGTGATGTTGACCTCAGGATGAGGACTGTCATTATGCACAACCGCATTGGCGATGAGATTGGCGAAGATCTGGTAGATATGGATGGGGTCCGCTTTTATGCGGCCCAAATCGCTATCTATATTGACTTTCGCTCCCTTTTCCTCCAGAAGCTCTCGCTTTTCACCTATAACCTTTTCAACTATCCATCGGACGTCTACCTCGGATACCAAGCCGGGTGGTTTACCGTGTTTCGACAGGCTGAGTAAATTATCGATGAGGGTCTCCGCTCGATAGGAGCTTTCCCGAATGGTCTCCAACACCTTCCTCGCCACTTCAGCGGTTTCGTTATCCGTACAATTCTCCATCAGATCCTCCAAGATGGAGGAGGCGGACTGAATGACTGAGACTGGCCCCCTTAAATCATGAGAAACCATGTCGGCATAAACCTCCAGCTCACGGTTGATCCTCTTTATCTCTTCCTCCATTCGTTTACGTTTGGTAATGTCGACGATAAAACCTTCTATGGCCACGATCTCGTCTCCCTCCCATACCGGCTGGATATTGAAGGTATGGTACTCTTTCCCGCCGGAAGCGGTTTGACGGCTGAACTCTTCAGCGATGGACTCACCCGAGAGAGCTCTCTGAACATATTCTCTAGCCTGTTCCATATCCTCTGGGTTTTGGGTGATCTCGAAGGGTTTGCCCACCACATCCTCCAGTGAAAGCCCATGCATGCGTTCCCAAACCGGATTGACATATTGCCATAATCCGTCTCTTCCCACCCGATAATAGCCGAAGGGCGAATTCTCCACTATCCCCCGGAAACGCTCTTCGCTCCGCTTGAGCTCCCGAAAAAGGAGAGCGTAGGGTTTGGTCAACGAGGTCACCACAATTGCCCGGTAGATGAGATAGAAGGACGCTATCTTTAGAAAATGCCCCAGCTGGTTAAAGAGCCCGTAGGGGTCCACATATAGGGTAAAAGAAAGCTCTGAGGCTATGGTGAGCAGTATGGAGGCTGAAAGCATAAAGAAAACATTTCTCTCTAGATTCTTTCGTTCCCAATAGAGAAAAGCTAAGGATAAAAGCAGGATAAAACAGATAATATACTCGCTTGCCCTCTTAAATAAAGTCAAGCCAGTTCCTTCGACGAAGCAGGCGGGAAAGACATCACCTATGAATATGGAGAAGAGAAGAAGTCCAGAAACCAGAAAATAGATAGCGAATATACGTTCTGTTTTAAGCTTGTGGCGCAAGTAATAAGGCGCCGCGAGAAGGGAAAGGCTCTCCAGGTAGCGAGCGGCTATCCACAACTGGGTGGGCAGATTGGTTCCATATCCGGTGAAAACCCCCATCCCTTTGTATGCCAGGGTGTGAACGAAATCCATGCAGCCAACGAAGAGATAGGCGATCCCCAGGAATAGAAGAAAATCATTGAGAATTATCTTTCTAGTATTCCAGGCAATTATAAGTATGCTCCAGGCGATGAGGACACTGAAGAACTCTGCGATTCCGTGGAAGAGCAGATAGTTGTAACGAGATGAAAGGTAGAGAGCCCCGAAAACCAGGCAGGCCACGCCCACATACATCCACGTTGTCTGATAACCTGAAAGCTTATTTCCTTCTCGTTCCTTTCGTTTGAGAGCTACACTCAAGCCTTTCCACTAGCTTAACTCATAACCGTCGCCATAAATGCAAAATTAAAAAAGAAGACCTCTTTTACCTTTATCTTAAGCAGACCCTTCGAGGATTAGTCAATAGAAGGCATCGGTCACAGCTTTCGGGAATTTATCCTCAAGACTACGATATAACATTTTGACAAATTACAATTTGTAATTCTTACATACTCCTATCAGTGCTTCTCTGACTCCAATTAATTTTCCCAGTTATTCCCCTCTTATACCCCTCCCTCTTGAACTTTTTTACCATCGAACTTTTGAAAAACGCGGCATTCTCTCGCCACTTCATCCCCAACAGCCGCATCCCCAGTCCTCTGAAGAAAGATATAAATTGAAATATTATAAGTAGTAAAACAAAGGTATACGTTGGGTTATCTGTAGTTCCCAACTCGGACCATAATTGAGAAAATCCGAACGATCAAGTCCATACTTTTCTGGCATTAACCGCGAGCATCTGTTTAACTATATGAAAGAGGGTTCTCTCATACCCATGAGTTGAAGGGAATTCTTTAGATGAAAGCGAAATCAAGATTTGGAGGTGATGGCAATGACCATTGAGGAGAGCGGGCAGGAGAGAGAGCTTTCCCCGCAATATTCCGAGCAGGCTCCAGCGGAAGCAAGGAAACTCCGCAGGAGAAGAAGGGAACCTGGCGAACCCAAACCTCCCCGCAAGAAAGTGAGCTGGGTGGCGGCGGCGGTAGTATGCTTGGTAGCAGTGATTCTGGTGATTATCCTCGCGCTGGCTTTTCTAATGCCAAATTATCGCAAAGGCTCCCGCATATCCAAAGTGGTAAACGGCTCCGAAAAGATCGAACTGACTATTTACACCAATACCGAGGCGGTAAAACAGCACGACATCAATCCCATCAAGGCGGAAGATCTTCTAACCAAGGATTTCGAGGACATGGGAGCGGCCAAAGGCAACGTGGTGGTGAGGATCATACTCACTGACAGACAGGAGAGTCAGGAGGCAAAGGCAGAATAGTGGCGGCTAGTCTGATAATCGACTCCTTCCGGAATTTCTATGAGAGCCTAGTGGCTAAACTTCCCCAGATAGGCGTGGCTCTCTTGGTTATCCTGGTATCCTATATAATCGCCCGCATGATAAGGGTGGCCACGCGTAAAGCCCTTGCCCGCTTGAGCACCACCGCCCACCTGGATGTCCTGCTCTCCCGCTTTATCTCATACATCGTAATAGGGCTGGGGGTGATAGTCGCCCTAGGAGTAATAGGGGTGAACATGGGAGCGTTGATCGCTTCCCTGGGCCTGGTGAGCGTAGGCTTGGGGTTCGCGATCAGGGACGTGATTAGCAATTTTATCGCGGGTGTGATTCTCATTCTGCAGAGACCTTATAAGATCGGCGATTCGGTGACTCTGGGGGAGGTGGAGGGAATCGTCGAGGACATTCGCGTGCGGGACACCATTATCAGGCGCAACGACGGGAGGCTGGTTTTCATTCCCAACACAAATATCTTCAACAATAATATTAACAACAACAGCCTGGCGGTGGCTCGCCGCAGTGAATTTGTCATCTCCATACCTCTTAAAGAAGACCTGGAGAAGGCAGTGGGGCTTATCCGGAGCTCACTTGGAGAGGTAGATGGAATTCTCGCCCAACCATCCCCCCAAGTCGGTGCTGAAAGCATAGATGACGAGAGATTCGTCATCCGGGCATTGTACTGGGCTGATCCCGCCGCTGACTTGTTCGCGCTAAAGACTCAAGCCATTAATGCCTCCATCAAAAGCCTGTCCTCCTCTGGCTTGCTGCCCACAGAAGAGGACGTTTGAAATTCTCACAGCAGTATATCCACGCCTCAAAGGCAAATATGGATCTTCTCTCTGCCTACCGGTACCAGTTAAACAGATGATAATTTATATTTTTCCACCCTTCCCGGAAGAGATTAAAACAATCAGGTGATATTGAACCCCCTTCAACTCCCGCCTAGAATATCAGTGTCATCGCCACTGAACAAGCAACTCACGCAAATTTACATTATTTAAAATTATCGTCAAAACCTAATCGACTTCGATCAAGAGAAAAGCAAAATTTATAATGGGCAGTAGGCATAAAAAGACTCGTTGTTAAACGGTCCGATTGCCCATCCAGGGTTTTATTCCTTACGCTTTTCAAAGTATGGTTGAGAAATTATGTCCTCAAGGACGATTAACTTAGCTCCACCACTAGACGGGTATCCGTGGCGTTTATCCCCTCTATAGAGTGAAGGTCCGCCAGAATTACTTCGCTTATATCCCTGGCATCCTCTGCCTCAAGGAAGGCGATGATATCGTCCGGTCCGGTGACACAGTAAACCTCCTTGACGTGCCGCATGGACGAGACCTCTTCAACAACGCTCCTCACTTTTCCGGGCTCCACCTTGATAAGGACAAACGCCTTCATCAGCCTCACCTCCATTCACTCGTGGATATAATCTCGCAGACCTTTTGGAGCTCTTCGCCCTTCTCAATTAATTATTTTCCATTGAAGCATCAATTTAAACGGCCGAGGCAAATATAAAGGCATGTTTCTTGCAAATGTCGAACCTAATGTTAGAATTTGAATTGGCTCCTTCGCGTAGCCGATAACAATATCAAATATCTTCACATCATCAAGGGGAGGAGAGCGCGCTTGGCTCTAGTCGCGGCAGTGGTTCTGGCTTTTATCGCCACCGCCTGTATTAACTACTCGGGCTATATGCAAAAGAGAGAGCTCAACAACCTGCCGCGCATCGAGAAGAAGAATTTTTTCAGGACCCTCAAAGCTTTCTTCACCTGCATCCCTTGGTTGGAAGCGCAGGGTCTCCAATTCCTAGGGACTTTTGTTCACGCCATCGCCGCGGGTCTCGCGCCTCTTTCTGTGGTCCAACCCATCAACACCTCTGGCGTATTGTTGTTGGCATTGTTGGCTATCACTAGGTTGGGGGAGAAGGCCAGCACAATAGACTGGGCAGGCATTGGATCCATCATTTTGGGTTTGATACTGCTGGGCTTGAGCCTGAGGGGAGGGGAGTCGGCACCACTCCATTTCAACCCCTATTTCCTCTGGTTTCTTATCATCTTGCTCTTCTTTATCTCGGGAACCAGTTTCTTCACCGCCTTCAAGAAGAAGGATGAACGCACCCCTGTGATGATCGCCATCGGCAATGGGGTGCTTCTGGGATTGAACGCTGTGCTGGTCAAGCTAGCCGTCAATGACCTGGCCTCTAAGTTTTGGAACGAAAGTTTGGGGGCGGCACTCGCTTCCCCTTACATCTGGATGGTGCTGGCCATTTCCATTGTCACGCTCCTGCTCTCCCAGATCGCCCTACAAAGAGGCAAGGCTATCATCGTCATCCCGGTAATCTATGGCTTGTCCAATCTTATTCCCATCCTCATCGGGGTGATTGCCTTGGGGGAGCATTTCCCCACCCGCGGTATTCTGATTCTCATGCGCTTTGGCTCCATCCTCTTAATCCTCGGCGGAGCCGTCCTTCTCTCTCTAGGCAAAGAAGAACCGGCTGCCGCCTCCCTTTAAAGCTTTAAAATCGTGGGCTAACGCAACTCCTCGCCTATTTCAGAAATCTCGATGAGAACTTCATACTCACGCATGCTATCATATGATTTATGAAATATGAACAGATAGAAGGCAGGAACTCAGTCCTGGAGGCTCTTAAAGGCAAGCGGGTCTCCTACGAACTGCTTATCTCCTCCAACCTGCGAGAAGGCAAGACTTTAGAGGAAATATTGAAATGGGCTAATCGAAAGAAGGTGCCGATAAGCACCCTTCCCAAAATCGAGATGGACCGTCTCTCCAAATCGGAGAACCACCAGGGGGTAATTTTACGCACGGAGCCCTATCGATATACCTCTTTCCGCAGATTGCTGGAGCGATTAAGTTTGGAGGAAAAACCGCCCCTTCTGGTCATCCTGGATGGGGTGATGGACCCTCAGAATCTAGGCAATGTGCTCAGGACTTGTGAAGCTGCCGGGGTCTATGCCGTTATCCTTCCCCGGCACCGTTCGGTTCCGATAACGCCCACGGTTTACCACACGGCTTGTGGAGCCCTGGAACACGTCTCCGTCTGTACCGTGCCCAACTTAGCGGGAGCTATTAGGGAATTGAAGAAGGCGGGGATCTGGATCGTGGGAGCAGATCCCCACTCAGAGCAGAACTGCTACGAAGCCGATCTCACCGGCAGGCTCGCCTTGGTGATGGGGGCGGAGGACCGGGGATTATCCAGGCTGACCCGCGAAAATTGCGATCAACTGGTAAGAATTCCCATGTTAGGGAAGATCTCTTCCCTTAATGTGGCGGTAGCCACCGGGATATTGCTTTTCGAATCGCTCAGGCAGAGGTTGAGACGATGAAAGTTCTTATCGTGGACGGATATAACATCATCTTCTCCTGGCCGGAACTTGCTCAACTCATGGAAAAGGATTTGGAGGGAGCCCGGGAAGGTTTGTTAGCTCTGCTTACCCCTCTTGCCGATTGGGAAACTCTCAGCGTGATCGTGGTCTTCGACGCTGGCTCCACCGACAACCTAGCGGTTGAGATGGAGAGCAAACCTCCGCTGACGATCCTTTACACCAGGAAGGGGCAGTCAGCGGACTCCATTATCGAGGAGCTGGTAATGCAGATGGCGGAAGATCACAGCGTCACTGTAGCCACCGGCGACAGAGCGGAGAGAGACCTCGCTCGTTTCCTCGGATCAAGCGTTATCGACGCCGCACAGTTAAGGGGGCTGTTGGAGATCGCGAAGACGGAGATAGAGCGTGCCTCAAAGGAACTTCAAGAAAGGTCGAGGAGAAATCGCCTGGAAGACGCAGTAGGTGAGGAAATCAAAGAGATTTTGAACAACATGCGTTTTCGTTAGAACGTCACTATCTTATAAGTTTTCCAGCTCGAAACATTTCCGTCTTTTATGAAACCATCCTTTCTCTTATACTTGAATTGATACTTCGAAAGTTCACGCGGCCGGTGTAGCTCAAAGGCAGAGCGACCGCCTTGTAAGCGGTTGGTTGGAGGTTCGATTCCTCTCACCGGCTCCAATTTTACCCTTTTTTACGCATCGGCGAGTTAGGCAATCCCCTCCGCTTGCGCACGATCTTTCATATCCAGCTCTCGGAAGACTGGGTCTACCAGCTCGATGGGGTAGGGAAGCTCCGCGTCATCGGGAATATTGTGAATATATTTCCTCCGGAAATCGGGGTCCTGCATGCGGCAGGTCATGGTCTTGCGATCGTATTCGGGATGTATCTTCATGCGCTGCCAGATATCCCTCAGAGGCTCCTCCCTCACATTGCCGAAGTGTAGGGGACAGAAGTCGCAAGGGGTCACATAACCGTTGTGGGTTATATGAATCTGCCACTTAACCCCGAAACAGCCCATGATGTGGGGATCGTTCACGTGAGCCATATAACATACTCGAGGACCCTTGCGATCCTTCCATTGCCCCTCGTGTATCTCTCGTACCTTCTCCCGTTCATCATCGGTAAGAAGAATTTCGTCATTCTTCAGCAGCTTCCCTGTGGGGACTAGATCAAAGATGGTGAGTTCGCGCACCCCCAGCTCTTTGCATAGCTCGATATAGCGGTGCTGATACCCTTTGCGCACCGCCTCCTTCCCCATGTAAGTGGAGATGCCCACAGCCATACCCATATCCACCGCGCGCTGTATCCCTTGGATAGCGGCATCGAAAAGTCCATCCACCCCCCTCAAGGTGTCATGTTCCTCCGCATAGGGGCTGTCCAAGCTGACGAAGATGGTATGGCATCCGGCGCGTCTCAACATCTCTAGATTTTCCCGGGTGAGCAGGGAACCATTGGTGAAGAGATCAGCCACGCAATCATTCTTGACGATCTGTCGAATGATAACATCGAGATCGGGCCGCAAGAGAGGCTCTCCACCGGTGATAATCAGATCGGTCATACCCAGCTGGGCGCACTGGTCAATAGTCCTGCACCACTCCTCCGTGTTAAGAGTATGGGCGGCACTCCTGCGATAAGCGGAACAATGAATACATCTGGCATTGCACTGCGCCGTCACCGCTAGAGTTGCCGCATGGGGACCCCATTCTCTACCCAATCCCCGATTGATGATATTCTGATAGAACCTCAGGTAAGCGGTGGACTTGGCCGGCGGGAGATGGTAGGTGAGCCGGTCCGGTCGAGCGAACTTGATAAATGGAAATGGAGGGCCTAGATTCTTCAGGATCCAGCCTCCCGCCACCATAAATAGGGGAAAGGTTGGGGGACCAAAGGCTTTATAAAATTTCCTTCTCAGTATGCGCGATTTTTTAACCATATCCGTTTTGTTGCTCCTTTCCTTGCCTCTCCTTCGAGATTGATCTATTTATATAAATAGCATCTAAATTGAACTGAATATTCATATTTAGTATCCAAATTATTATAACATATGGCACCCCATGACAGCGAATCACAATGATAATGCTTCATCATCCCATCCATAGCTGCGAATCCGATTATCTTTTCATGCCCATTCATTCTTCTTTTTCCATATTTCCTTAATTCGGCTACCTCGGCCAATACCTAAATCACGATTCTAAATTCATCAGTCCTCTTTCCGGTACCAATTGTTTCTATATTTTCCTCTTGTAAACCAATCTTTACAATGTTAACATATCATCCGTATGAAATTGGGAGGAAAAGTAGATGTCGAGAATTTGTGAGATATGCGGCAAGAAACCTAGTTTCGGATTTAATGTAAGCCACTCACATCGCAAGACCAAGAGAAGGTGGAATCCTAACATCCAAAAGGTGAGAGTGGTGATAAATGGGACCGCGCGCCAGATCAACGTGTGCACCAAATGCTTGAAGGCTGGAAAGCTGGAGAGAGCTTAAATTACCCTTGCTCCCATAGCCCTCATGCGTTCAATGAACCTCTAAGCCGATTTGATTATTTTCTTCTACACATAAGACTGCTGATCTCGCTACCATTTACACCTCAAAAACTAGACCATATCGATATGCTATGCTTGTATTACTTTCTCTCGTTTTCGCGTTTTTGTGTCTGTTCTCCGCGTCCATCCATAAAAATCCCTAGCTTCCCACAGATAAGCCAGGTGCCTCTACTTCCAATCATGCCTCCCTTTCCGGATAATCAGCGAGCCAATCCAGCATATATTTGTTCACCAG
>JACVIX010000022.1 GCA_015711725.1 Candidatus Geothermincola primus
ACCGGAACCGGCACCCTCTCCATTAAACCTCCTGCTAATCCACCGGAACCGGCACCCTCTCCATTAAACCTCCTGCTAATCCACCGGAACCGGCACCCTATTTAAAATGTCCCTGATAATCTCGGCATTGGACGCAAGCCCCCGTCTTCGCAATTTAGGAAGCACCCTGTGGGCGAGCACGGGCACGGCTAACTGTTTGATGTCGTCCGGTGTGACATAATCTCTCCCGAAAAGAAGCGCCCTGGATTGAGAAGTGCGCAGTAGGAAGATGCTGCCCCTGGGACTGGCTCCTAAGATAAGCCGCTCGTCGGCGCGCGTCTCCTCCACGATGCGCGTGGCGTAATCAACCAAGCTGCCATCCACCTTTTGGCGATGAGCTAGCTCTTGCAGCTCCAGCACATCCTCCACCGTGAGCACCGGGCGCAGATCGTGGATAGGATGGCGGAGCAGCTGCCTCTCCACCACCTCGCGCTCAAAGGAGCGTGAGGGATACTCCAGGGAGATACACATGCAGAAGCGGTCCAGCTGTCCCTCGGGGAGAGGGTAAGTTCCATGGTATTCGATCGGATTCTGGGTGGCGATGACGAAGAAAGGTTTGGGCAGCATCCTGGCTACGCCGTCCACGGAAACCTGTCCCTCGTCCATGGCTTCCAGCAGGCTGGACTGAGTTCTGGGGGTGGCGCGATTAATTTCGTCGGCCAGCACTATATGGGCGAAGATGGGCCCGGGGTGAAACTCGAAGGCCTCGGTCTTCTGGTTATAGATATTCACTCCGGTGATGTCACTGGGCAATAAATCGGGGGTGAATTGAATACGTTTGAAAGCGCCATCAATGGAAAGGGAGAGGGCTCGAGCCAACATAGTCTTTCCCACTCCTGGGACATCCTCGATGAGCAGTTGGCCGCCTGTGATGAGGGCAATGATGGAGAGTTCCACCTGCTCGCTCTTGCCCAGAATAACCTTTTCCACGTTCTCTTTAAGGAGCAGTAATTTTTCCCTGGCCGTTGACAGGTCCACGATCTTTTCCTCCGGGGGGCGTCGATTTAACCACGCACAAGCTTACCACGGTTCACACTTCCTATATCGAGAATAATCTTCTTTCGGTTTAGGTTTCAATGATATCCCCCCTTTTTGGCGATTGCCCTTCGATTAAGGATAATGCTTAGGTGGCTGACATGGCGAGAGAACAATATCCCCTATTTATTAGTGAATCTTTGTGGGCGAACATAAGCTTCGGTTGCCAAGAGGAGGGAAAGGCACACTTGTTTATCCAGATTTTTCCGGAGACCTCCGTCTATTTGCTTAGGTGGCTGACATGGCGAGAGAACAATATCCCCCATTTATTAGTGAATCTTTGTGGGCGAACATAAGCTTCGGTTGCCAAGAGGAGGGAAAGGCACACTTGTTTATCCAGATTTTTCCGGAGACCTCCGTCTGTTAAATAAACCGATATTTATTACCACTTGCCCGGCGGTCGCCAAGCGCACTGAGGGCAATTGGAGCGGGCACTAATAGATATGCCGATAAGGAGACCGCGCCTATAGGATGGGAATAAGGTGGATAACCGCGATAGCCTACCCTTGCGGACAGACAATCACTTAAAAAGAGAGAATCCTTACAAGAAAAGAGGATGTGGGGTAAAATACTCAAGACGGTGATAAAGAAAGAGCGATATGGGGAGGAATTCCTTGGAGCGAATCGCGCTTTATCGATGGGCGAAAAGAAATTTACCCCTGATCATTTTAGTGGCGGCGGTGCTGGTATTCTTCCGCCACCTGGTCTTCATGAAAAAGGTTCCTCTAGGGAGCGACCTCCATATATATTACTTCCCCGCGTGGAGTTTTTTCGGAAGGGCTTTCAAAGCGGGACATTTGGCCACGTGGTGCGACTATATATACTGCGGATTCCCTCTGTTCGCGGATAGCGAGGCGGGGATATTTTACCCCTTGAATTTTTTCTCTTTCTATCTTTCTGCCGCCGCCGGTTTTAATCTGACCATCTGGCTGCACTATCTTCTCGCTGGCCTCTCTTTCTATGCCTACGGACGTGAGATCGGTATGTCGCGTTGGTCCGCTTCGCTAATGGCCATCCCCTATGCCCTTTCTGGGTTTACACTAGCCCATTTGGTTCATGTGAACGCGGTTATCACCGTGGCTTGGCTTCCTTTCTATCTAATGTTTATAGAACGTGGCCTGAAGCGCAGGGAGACGGGGCAGTTCGTCTTCGCAGGCATTGTGTTGGGAATTCAATTTTTGGCGGGTTTTCTCATGGTCCCCCTGTTCGCTTTGTTGATCACCCCTTTCTATATATTTCTCTATCCTTTGAGGGAAGGGGAGGGTCGAACCCAAGCCCTGACGCTGGCGGTAAAAGGCCTGTTGGCCATATTGGTGGTGGGCTTCGGACTGGGAATGGTGCAGAACCTCTCCTCTTACTTTCTGGTGAAAGAATCCTATCGGGCGACGGGGCTGAGCCCCACCGCCTCCAATATACTTAACCTCCCCGCTCCGCAGTATCTCACCTTCTTCTTCCCTAAACTCTTTGGGGAGGGAGTGGATGTGGGCTACTGGGGAGCCTGGTATTTCGAGGATCTCTACGGATACGTGGGGCTGTTGCCCTTGTTTCTATCCATCTTTGCGTTGAGGCGGAAGAGGCGGTGGCACGCCACTTTCTTCTTCTGGGTTTTGGTGGTCTCGGCGGTGGCTGCGCTGGGGAATGCAGGTATATTGTGGAGGCTGATCCATGCCCTCCCGGGATTCAGCATTCTCAAGGCTCCATGCAGGTTCCTGCTGTTGATGGATTTCTCCCTACTGGTGCTGGGAGGCTTGGGGATGGATCGTCTTCTGGGCTGGACTCCATCCACCAATAACCTTGAGAAAGCGACTAGATGGGTGGTGGGTCTGGGTGGCGCCTGGATGGGCATTTGGCTGATTGTCGCCCTTTTGCTCAAATTCGACCCGCTGGGATTCCGCACCTTCTACCAGGCCTTTTCTAAGCATATTTTTTCTCCCCTCCCAGGAGACACTACGCATAAGTACCATATGTGGTCATCCTTCGCCCAACTCAACAATTTTAATTTTCTCATCCCCATACTGCTGGCTTTCCTCATACCCGCATCATTTTGGATGATGAAGAAGAGATTGATCACCCGAGGGATGCTCATGGGCTTTCTGGTTTTCATAGTCTTGTTCGAGGTTTTTTCTTGGGGGCAGTCCATGCACAAGTTCTCCCATATAAATGCCGCCAGGAACCAGCCACCGGCGATAGATGTGATCAAGGAGGACAAGGATTCCTACAGGGTCACTATTGCCAAGGAGGCCAAAGCGGAACAGGGCGAGGATTTTGTTTTCGCCCCGGACTTGCTTATGGCTTACGGATTGGAGGACCCCCGGGGGCAGTCCACCATCCCGCCATTGAAATACGATTATCTTCAGGAATGGATTCAGAGGGTATCTCCGGAGAAAGTCCTCAGTCTGCTGGGGGTGCGCTATTTAATAGCCCAACCGGTGCGGGCTGGGGGAAGGACCTACGATGTAAGCAACCCATTGGTTTTGAGTGGTGCCCATCCCCGTGCGGTGTTTCCCTGCGAGGGGAGCCTCACGGATGGAATTTACATATTGTCACATGTTCAAGGTGGAGGTCTTCTCCCGGAAGGCACCACGGTGGCGTGGGTGAGCGTCAAGTCGGATGGGTTTACGTTGGGACCATATCCTCTGAAGATAGGCAGGGAAACGGAGCAGATAGAAGCGGAAGAGCTGGTGAGAAGAGGAGAACGATCGGCGGATGGGCCCCGCATCTACAATTATAAAGCACCGGGGTGGCGCCAGAAGTCCTGGAGTTATGAGGGAAAGATGAGGCTGGGCGTGGAGATGGATTTGGAGTCCTTGGAGATAGAACTGGATAAGTCCATGTATGATCGGCTTCTGGCGATCAAAGCGTTGAGCCTGCATGCGCCTTCTGGGAGGTTGAGGCCCCTGGAGAGAGGAGAAGTGATTTATGCGGGACCCCGGGTATGCGTCTTCAGGAATCCGCGGGCGCTTCCCCGAGCTTTTATGGTGGGGAGCGTTATCGTAGAGGAAAATTGGCAGACCGCAGTGGCGAGGTCATGCGATCCCTTGCTTGATCTCAATAATCAAATAGTCATAGAGAAAGAGATGCTCGACGCGGACACCCTCGAAAAGGTGGAAAGTTGGCCGTCGGGAAGATCGGTGGGGGGAGAGGTTGAGGTGGTTGACTTTGAGGGGGAGCGCAAGATCTTCAGGCTGCACGCGGAAGAAGATGGAGTGCTCTTTGTCAGTTTGAATTATCTCCCAGGCTGGAAAGGGGTTATGGATGGAAAAAGCGTTACCTTGATGAGAGCCTATGGATGCCTGACTGCGGTATACGTTACCCAAGGGGACCATATTCTGGAACTTCGCTATAAACCGCCTGGCTTAGTGACGGGAGCGGCCATCACCATAACCACTTTGGCACTTCTATTCTTATATTTCGCCTTCCGACTCTATAAAAAGAGGGTAGCCAAGAAAGGAAAGGGACTTGTTGCTCAAGGAAGAGAGACTCTCCATGGAGGGGAAGGCTCGGGAAGCTCCCCGCCTCCTTCGCTTAGCGAGCGCCCCAGCATCACCGCTTTCTTCCCCGCTTACAACGACCAAGACACCATCGGCATGGTCGTGGAAAAGGCGATATCGGTGCTGGAGGAGTTGACCGACGACTACGAGGTCATCGTGATAGATGATGGCAGCACCGATCAGACGGGTCAGGTGATAAGGGAAATCATGGAGCGTAATCCTCGCGTGCGCCTGATTTGTCATCAGTTTAATCGGGGCTATGGAGCGGCGCTGAGGTCAGGTTTTGGGGCGGCGACGAAAGACCTGGTGTTTTACACCGATGGTGATGGCCAATACGACGTTTCGGAGCTCAAGTCGCTGTATGTCAAGCGCGATGAGGCGGACGTGATCAACGGCTACAAGATCAAAAGGAACGACCCCTTCTATAGAATTTTATTAGGAAAGGCATATAATATGGTAGCGAGGCGAATATTCGGATTGGTCATTCGTGACGTGGACTGCGATTTTAGGCTGATCAGGAGAGGAGCTCTTGAGGCGATAGAGCTGGAATCAGAAGGTGGGGCTATTTGCGTAGAGCTGGTTAGGAAATTACAGGATAGAGGCTTTACATTTGCAGAGCAACCTGTGCATCATTATAAAAGAAATTTTGGAAGGTCCCGATTCTTCCGGATCAAGCACCTGACTGCTATGGGGAAGGGAATCTTCCATATGTGGTGGAAATTGATAGTGGCTCCACGCCTACAAAAAAGGAGCTGAGATGGATGATTTAAAAGCCAGATATTCCGGCGCCCGGGTGTTAATCACCGGGGGGATGGGCTTCATCGGAAGCAACCTCGCTCATCGCTTGCTAGAGCTAGGGGCCGACATAACCATCGTGGACAGTTGTGTTGAGGGCCAGGGGGCCAACCCCTTCAATGTCGCCGATATAAAGGACCAAATAAAGCTGTATATTTATGATTTAAGGGATCGTGGCCCTATGGCAAGCGTGGTAAAAGATAAGGAGTATATTTTTAACCTTGCCGCTTTCACCAGTCATATCCGCTCTTATGAGAACCCGCTTGAGGATCTGGAGGTCAACTGTAGAAGCCATCTAATCTTCCTGGAGACCTTGCGCAAACACAATCCTGGAGCCAAAGTAGTCTACACCGGTTCGAGATGTCAGTATGGCAGGGCTCAATATCTGCCAATCGATGAAGAGCATCCCTTCAACGTAGTGGATATCAACGGCGCCCATAAGGCAGCAGTGGAATATTATCATCGACTGCACGAATTGCATTTTGGAATGAGGTGTCTCCGGGTACGCCTGGCCAATATCTTCGGCCCCAGACACCAGATGAACCACTCCAAACAGGGTTTTCTCAACTGGTTCATCAGGGTCGCCATACTCCAGGATACCATCCAGGTATTCGGAGATGGCTCTCAACTCAGAGATTTCCTCTACGTGGACGATGCGGTGGAAGCGATTCTGCTTCTGGCGGCGCGGGATGAGTGCTACGGGGAGGCTTTCAACCTGGGCTCGGGGAAACCATTGTCAGTCTTGGAATCGGCTCGGAAAGTTGCCGAGCTCACCGGATGCTCCTATTGCCTCACCCCCTTCCCCAGCGAGTATGCCGCGGTTGAGGTAGGGGACCTTTATCTGGATATTGCAAAGATACAGAGAGCTATCCCCTGGGAACCCCAGGTGGACTTCGACGAAGGCTTAGCTCGCACCGTGGATTTCTACCGGCGTTTCGGGGAACACTACTGGGAATGCGAGGGGTTTGAATCGTTCGACCGTGCGGCGGCTGGATCTTCTGGAAACCCGACTCATTTACCCTACGATGATAAGGTTCGTTGATTTTTCCCGCCAACACCATCCCATTTCTTCCCAACTCAAAGAGGCTTTTAACCGCGTTTTAACTAAAGGGAGATACGTGTTGGGAGAAGAGGTCCGGTTGTTCGAGGAGGAGTTCGCCTCCTACTGCCAATGCGGTTATGCGGTTGGGGTGGCCTCGGGTACCGACGCCATCCTGATTGCGCTGAAAGCGCTGGGCGTGGGGGAGGGGGACGAGGTGCTAGTTCCCGCCTTCACCGCTCCTCCTACGGTGATGGCGGTGGTCTTAAGCGGAGCCAGACCGGTTCTGGTGGATATTGACCAGAAAGCCTTCTCCATGGAGCCCGCCATCGCTGGGGATTCCATTACGCCCCGAACCGCGGCGATGGTGCCAGTTCATCTTTATGGGCTCCCCGCCCCCATGGAGGAGCTTTGTAGGCTAGCGCAGAGGGTGCAAGTGCCGGTGGTGGAAGATGCATGCCAAGCTCATGGCGCCAAGCTTGGCTCCAAGTCTATAGGCGCTTGGGGCAAAGTGGGCTGCTTTAGTTTCTACCCCACCAAGAACCTAGGGGCTCTGGGAGACGGCGGGATGATAGTCACCGATGATCCGGAGCTGGCTGGGGAGATGACCAAGATCAGGGATTATGGCCGGGAGGGAAGGGATATATTCTCCAAAATCGGATTCAACAGCAGGCTGGATGAGCTGCAGGCGGCTTTTTTAAGGGTGAAGCTCGGGGTCCTCGAGAAGGGGAACGCGAGGCGGCGCGAGCTGGCGAAACGATACATCCAGGGGCTGGGAGATCTGCCGTTGCGCATACCCCAAGCGGAACCCGAGGCGCAGCCGGCTTACCACCTTTTCGTGGTGGCCACCCGGCGCAGGGACGAGCTCAGCGCCTATCTGGCCTCACGGAATATAGAGACCTTGGTGCACTATCCCTACCCTATCCATCTACAGCCGGCCTTCGCTTTCCTCGGCTATAAGAAGGGGGATTTCCCCAATGCGGAAAGGGCGGCGGCGGAGGTGCTCTCCCTGCCGCTATACCCGGAGCTGGAGGATCAAGAGGTGGAGGAGGTAATATCCGCTATCAGAGATTTTTACAAACAGTGAAAATTGATGGTTGCGGGGAATTATGGTGGGAATCCCGTGTGGGTTGAGCTTTATTGGCCTATGTCTCATTGTGCGGTCATGAAAGATAGTGAGTACCACAAATTATACCGTCTGGAAGATAGACACTGGTGGTACGTGGGGCATTACCACATCTACGCCAAGCTGTTGGAGTTACATTGTCCCGCGGAAGTCCGGGGCAAGGTGCTGGATGCAGGATGCGGGACGGGGGGGTTCATGAATTATCTGCGAGAAAGGTACGATCCGCAAAGACTGGTGGGGGTCGATATCAGCGAGGAGGCGCTGGGTTTCTGCGCCCGCAGGGGGCTGAAGGATACCCGCCTTTGTTCGGTAGAAGAGCTTCCTTTTGGCGAAGGTTATTTTGACCTGGTTATCTCACTAGATGTGCTTTATCACGCGAGGGTCCTGGATGATATTGACGCTTTGAGGGAGCTAGCCAGGGTGACCAAAAAAGGGGGTTATCTGCTATTGAACCTCCCCGCCTTTCCCATTTTAAGGGGAAGGCATGACGTGGCGGTGGAGGGGGCGAGGAGGTACCGAAAAAGGGAGGTGGAAGAGAAACTCAAGAAAACGGGGTTTACCCCTATAAGGATATCTTATTCCAACTTCTTTCTCTTCCCGGTGATGCTCCTGTATCGCCTCTGGAGCAGGTGGTTCCCTGGGGATGAGGCCGAACCAGTTTCCGACTTGAGTCTCCCTCCCCAGCGAATCAACCAGGCGCTTTCTTGGCTGTTGAGGCTGGAATCCAAAATGATCGTGCGTTTTCCCCTCCCTTGGGGGGGCTCTCTCACCGCGCTTGCCCGAAAGCTATGAGCACTAGTTCTTCGCATCCCGAGATAATAGGAGAGTCATAATAACCAGAACTTTTCACCACGTAAAAAAGCATGGGCGAGAAGTGGCGCCTAGATGTTCCTGGATAAAGCATGGAGATGGAGTCGACATGGCGCGAAAAACCCCCTTGATGTGAGTACGGAAATCGATTGCACAAGTCCACTGTGGCGCAAATGAATGAGGGGTGAAATATTATATGGAAAGCATATTTTGTCAGTGTGAAGAAATCGAAAAATAAATATTGACGTATCGTAAAAATTATTTTATGTCTTTAGATATCTCCCAGGCGGGAAGCCAGTCACCTTGACGAGTCGACGCCAAAACAGAACATGGCGACAGCGCGAATTCCGTGAGTGGAAATAGCGGATGTTCCACGCTCGGAGAAAGTTCTCGCGAGCAGCGGCGGAGATCGTGTAGCTCAATCTCCTTTCAGGGGGATAGTGAAACTAAAAGTAGAGCCCTTACCCAGCTCACTCTCCACCCAAATCCTGCCGCCATGGGCCTCCACAATGCCTTTACATATGACCAGCCCCAGCCCTAATCCACCACTATTGCGGGTGGTGTTGCTGTCCACTTGATGAAATTTGGTGAAAAGCTTCTCCTGGTCTTTTTTCGCGATGCCAGGACCGTTGTCGGAAACGGAGACGATTATGTCTCTCTTCCCTGGTTCCATGGAGGCGGCGACCTTCACCTTCCCCCCTTCGGGGGTGAACTTGATAGCGTTGCTTAAGAGATTTTCAATCACCTGATGAATGCGCCACACATCCACCTTCACCGAGGGCAGACCTTCCTGGACCTCGCTGGTGAGATCTATCTTTTTTCTAAATGCCTCGCTTTCGAATTCAGCCAGTGCGGAGTGGACGATCTCGCCTATGGGGGCGTACCATTTCTCCCCTACCATCCTTCCTTCCTCAAGGCGGGTCACGTCCAGGAGGTCGTTGATGATCTTGGTCATCTGGTCCGCCCGTGCGTTGATGATCTTCAACTTGCTTAATTGGAAGTCGTCAAGCTCGCCCAGTTCCCCGGATAAGAACGCCTCGGCGTAGCCTTTGATAAGGGAAAGGGGGGTGCGTAGCTCGTGGGAGGTGATGGCGATGAAATCGGATTTCATCTTGTCGAATACCGATAATTCCTCATATGCCTGCTCCAGATCCTCCGTCCGCTTCTTGAGAGCCTCTTCTAGATTTTTTCTCTCGGTGATGTCGTGAGCGATGGCCACGATTCCCGCGAATTCGCCGTTTTTAATCAAGGGAGCAGAACTAATCTCCACAGGTAAAAGGGAGCCATTGCTTTTCTTGAGCAGGGTCTCGAAGACCACTTTCTGCCCGCTCTTTCTTTTCTGTAACATCTCTTCCACCAACGGTAGCTCCTCGGGGGGCACGATATCTTTGGGCTGCAGGGAAAGGAATTGCTCCTCGCTCATCCCTAACATATCCAGCATGCGGTCGTTGCAGAAGACGAATCTGAAGTCGCGATCCATGGCGTAAAGGCCGTCATTTAGGCTATTAATCAAGAAATTCACGTAGTCGGAGGCCTCTACGAAGGCCCGCCTGAGTCGCATGTACTTAGTGAAATCCTGGAGAACCAAAAGCGTCCCCCCAGACTCGCCCTCACTGGCATACATAGGAATAAGAGCCAGATTGAAGAGAGTCTCTTCCCGATCGAATCTCGCAAGCAAAGCTTCCCGGCGATATGGCTCCGAGGTGGCCTTGATTTCCTTGAAACCCTCTTGGATCACGGTGGATACCTCCTGGGGGAGCAAGGAAAGGATATTCTTCCCGGTCAGGTCTTTTTCCCCAGAAGGCGAAGCTTTTTCCATCCATTCCCGCATGCGTTGGTTGGCGTGGTGGACCCGTCCCTCTGGGTCCAAGAGCGCGGTGCCGATAGGATACCTCTCGCCCCCAATTATCTCCATATATCTATCTAGATAATATAGGAAAGGGTAGTTTTTAAGTATGGATTCGCTGGAGAAGCGAAGGAAGCAGATGGATCCCTCCACCGTCCCCTTGGAGTCCACCACCCTTTCGGCAAATACCTCCACGGGCAATAGCCCATTTTCCATCTTGACCAACGCTAGCTTTTCCGCTCGGCCTTCGCTCATAGCGGAGCGGCAAATATCTTCCCAACCCTCGAATGGGGGTAGGAAAATTCTAGTCCCGGCTTCGGG
This sequence comes from Candidatus Geothermincola primus, assembly GCA_015711725.1. Taxonomy (GTDB): domain Bacteria; phylum Actinomycetota; class Geothermincolia; order Geothermincolales; family Geothermincolaceae; genus Geothermincola; species Geothermincola primus. The sequence goes on from JACVIX010000022.1 coordinate 10,503, forward strand.
TGCGAGGGTTCCCCCGTCCCTGGAAGCGAATGATTCGCGGAATAGGGCTCGCATTGAGGGACTCACGAAAGTTATACGGAGATGGGGGTCGGTGGCGAAGAACCCCCCGCCTCCAGACTGGAGTTGTCTCTCTTCCCCTGTGAATTTGAATTCCTCTGCCGAAGCGGGTTCCAGTCCCTTTCCTTTCCCATTCTTCCTGGGGAGATAGAGCAGCGGGGCTAGAAGGGGTAAGCTGAGGACGGCAAAGACCAAAGCCGCGATGCGTACATTCAATACCAAAAAGAGGATAACCAGGAACCATGCGAGAAGCGCCAGCCCCTGAACCAGGAAGCGAGTTTGCGTATCAGTGAGCGACTTTTTGCCGGTAAACATGTTATCTCTCCTTAGGTTTATAAAGGGTGGAACGCAGCTCTGGCCACACCCATTTCCAGTATCTCACCGAGGCGTAGAAAGCCATGCTTGAACCGATACACATAGGCAGAAAGAGCAGAAGGGCTTTCATTTTATAGACGGTGAGCTCGGGTGGATCGGGCATGCCCCAGACTTTGGCGAAATAAAGGGGTATTCCCACCAGGACCGGAATGCAAAATATGAGCGCCCCTACCCAATAGAGGAGATAGAATTTAGGCATCTGTAACGCCTCGCCCATGCGCTTTCCGAGGGAGGAGAAGATCAGAAACATGGTTCCCGTAGCTAAGGGCGATAAAGCACTCAGGATGGCGGCCAAGTACATCATCTGCCCATCATCACCCCGTAACATTTATAGCTGACCAGCAGGAGCAGGCAGCTGGCGACGCCCATGGGCAGGCCGTACCAGGCTTTATCTAGGTCCAGGTTGGGGGAAAGCGCCACCGGGAAAGAGGATGCGAACATGATGGCGAAAAAGACGGGCACCAGAAAGGGATAGGTACCCCTCTCGAATTTAAGCTCGGCTAATCTGCTGACCCCATAGAAATAATATAGCATTGCGAGGAGCGCCAACATGTTGTAGAAGAACAAGAAGAGCACTAGAATTCGCCACCATGTCAAAGCGTCCAATTCCCCCACTCCTTCGAGATGTCAGCGTAAAATGAGATAATCGATATGATTCAGGTAATAGGCATTGCTTTCATTTGTCGGAAGCAGCTTCTAGCATCCTTTTGACCTCATCCAGAAGTTCTTTCTTGCTGAATGGCTTGGTGATGTAACCATCTGCCTTCATCACTGAGAGGCCGATCATACGGTCGATATTCTGCGTCCTTGCCGTTATGAAGGCGACGGGGATACCCTTTGTCTGGGGATCGTTCTTTAGTCGACGGAACACCTCCCAGCCGTCTATCTTCGGCATCATGATATCCAAGAGAATGAGGTCAGGTTTGTCGCGAAAGGTCGACTCCAAGGCTTCTTCTCCGGAGAACGCGCTAATAGTCTCATATCCGGCGTTGGTCAGGAATAGTTGGATCAGCTCCACCATTTCGCGATCGTCGTCGACGACCAGGACCTTCAAGGCCAAGCTTATCACTCCCTCCTCCGCTTCCCACCCTCCTTCTTGCCGAAGACCTCCATGAATACCTCGACCTCTTTCTTTTTCGGCAAGCCGGAGAGCACTCCTTCCCTGTCTAGGAATGGCTTTCCCACGATCAGACCGCGGTCGGTGATGCGGTACTCGCGGATGGAGCGGTCGTGATCGCTGGACCTTTGTTTGAGAACCAGTATAGCCCTGCTTATCGAGGAATCCACTTCCACGTAGCTCAGCTGGATGACCGTGTCCACAATGAAAGGTATGCCCAGCTCTATGGCGTCAGAAGCACCTAAAATCTCCCTTTCCTCCTGGGTTATCAAAGTGGTTAAGTCGTGTCGCAACAGTCCGTTAACAAAGGTATATGCCACCTCCCTCAGCTCGTGGGGATTCTGGGAAACCCTCTCGAAGTGGGATATGGAATCGATGAGAATGCGGCGTATGCCCCCTTCATAGACAAGGGTATCCAGCAGCCCACCTTCTTTCTCCACCTGAGAGATAATGATTTCCGGGGAGGTGAAGATGGTACGCAGCTTTCCCTCGCTTTCCATCTTTTGCAGGTCTATGCCGATGGATTGTGCGTCTCTCCTCAATTTTTTAGGAAAGTGTTCGAAGGTTATTATCGCCCCAGGTTCATCATTTTCAAGCACTCCATTTGCGATGAACTCCAGGCCTATGCAGGTCTTTCCCGTGCCCGGCGCCCCTTTTACCAGAGTGGTGGAGCCCCTCATGAGCCCACCGCCCAGCATCTCGTCTAGGCCTTCTATTCCCGTGGAGACTCTCTCTATCAAACCTTGCTCGTTCATCTTCCCTGATTCGATCAATCCAAGCGAAACGCAACTTTGCGAACAAGCTTTCATCGCTGTCCTCAACCATCCATTTAATATTACCATTTTTTATAGGACGAACTAAAGCGGGTGTTGTTTTTCAGGATGTTAGGGTGGTCCTTCAAACTTTTTCAACCCGGAAAGCGCCTGCTGAAACCGCAAAGCATCTTAGTTTTGGTCGCACAATTTTTATGGAATGGCCAGCGCCTATAATAAAGAGTCAGAGTTTTTCGAATTGAAAATATAAAAAGATATTATAAGGTAGTGAGAAGATCACCCCACTTGCCTACCGAAAAAGAAACGCTTAATACATCACCCCACTTGCCTACCGAAAAAGAAACGCTTAATACATCACCCCACTTGCCTACCGAAAAAGAAACGCTTAATACATCACCCCACTTGCCTACCGAAAAAGAAACGCTTAATACATCACCCCACTTGCCTGCGCAACGAAGAGACTATATTTGGAGTGAAGAGCCCCCCAAGTTTCTACCTGTAAAACCGGACATATGAGTAGGACTGCGGTAAAGTCAGGGGATGAAATTTTGGAAAATATGCCGAGATCTTTATACTGCCGGGCGGGCGCTGAGACCTGTGAGAGGGTTGAAAGTCATGTGATATAATATATTATGATCGTGCTAGGCGGGGAGCTAGCGGTGCCCTGAACCCGCAATCCGCTACAGCGGGGCTGAATTCCCAACCGAGGCTCTCTGGCTTTGGGAAAGCGTTGTGGCAAGCGGTGTTGAAGGCTGGGTCCTGCGCAACAAGAATTTGTGAACCCCGTCAGGTCCGGAAGGAAGCAGCGGTAAGCAAACCCTCTTGTGTGCCGCAGATTAACCTGGCTGGAGCAGGCTACCACGATGGCGCCTGGAACCAGGAGTCGAAGGCGGGTGCACGATCACTTTATTATGGGCAGGAAATTGTCGGCTCGCCCGGACAGTTGAGATCGCTATAACCGCTCAAGAAGATCTTTATAACTGGTCTTTGAATCAGGATCGGAGCGATGCCGGCGCCGCTGGCGGTGCTGGGGGAAAAGAGTAGCATAGTGCTTAAAGCGTTAGCTTTAAATCGGAGGGCGTGAAGAGGGATTTGATTTATTGCCCTGGGAGACCAGCTTATTTAGTCATTAGCCTGTGATAGTATTTTCCCGTGGGAGACGAGACAGAGTTTTTATGTCCAGGGATGAGGAAAAAGGAGCGATCGTGACAAAGATAAAAGCCCCCAAGTGTGGAGAGAGATGTCGTGGGCGGCGCGCTCTTACCCCAAGGGATTACGAGCCTGAATATGAGGAACATAAGGGCTTCACATCTGTCCCGTGACGCCGGTTTGTCGATCAGTGGAGGTAGAAAGTGGCATACATGTCCTTATATAGGAAGTGGCGCCCCCAGAAATTTGAGGACCTAATTGGACAGCGATATGTGGTCCAGACCCTTATCAACGCCTTAAAAAGCGGAAGGTATACCCACGCCTACCTCTTTGCGGGACCTCGGGGGACGGGAAAGACCAGCACCGCGCGCATCCTAGCCAAGGCGCTAAATTGTGTGGACGGACCTACTCCTTATCCCTGCAACAACTGCGAGAGCTGTCGCCGCATCAACGAGGGGAGCGCCGTGGACGTGGTGGAGATAGACGCCGCCTCCAACCGGGGTATCGACGACGTGAGGGAACTGCGGGAGAAAGTGATATTCACCCCAACCCAACTACGTTTGAAGGTCTACATAATCGATGAGGTACATATGCTTACGGAGCCGGCTTTCAACGCTCTTTTAAAGATGCTAGAGGAACCGCCTGGGCATGTTATCTTCGTGTTAGCTACCACCGAACCGCATAAAGTGCTTCCCACCATTCTCTCCCGTTGCCAGCGTTTCGATTTCAGGCGAGTGTCCACCACAGAATTGGTTGACCACCTGGAGAGGATCGCGGAGACAGAGGGTTTCAAGCTGGAGAGAAAAGGGGCGGTTCTGATCGCGCGCAGCGCCCAGGGATCGGTGAGGGACGCCTTAGTCACTTTGGATCAGATAGCTTCCTATTCGGAAGGAGAGATATCAGAGGGAACCGTCTCTGGTTTCCTCGGCTCAGTGGAAGCGGAGGTGTTGTGCCGTCTAGGAGACCTGGTGGCGCAAGGCAACGGCACCGAACTACTGAAAATGGTGGGCGAGCTGGAGGAGAGCGGCAAGGACTTAAGGCAGTTCGTGAAGGGAGCGATTGAGCATTTCAGGAAGATCTTTCTTTTGCAAAATACCGACGCGGATGCCGGGTTTCTCGATCTCACCGAGGAGGAATACCGGGAGCTTATCAAAAGCGCCGAGGCAATCCCCCCGCGTATGGTCCCAGTCTACCTGAGCATGCTCCAGGATATCTCCGATCAGATGAAGTCGACGGGAACGCCCCGTATCGTGTTGGAGACGGGGCTGGTGAGGATGTCCCGCCCCGAGATGGAGCTCTCCCCCCTGATTCTTTCCGAAAGGATGGACCGGTTGGAGGAGAAAGTAGATCAGCTGTTCTTCGGTGGCCAGGGCATTTTAGTGGAGCAAGAGGTAGAGGAAAGCTCAGACATGGAAGGGGAGGGGGTCCTTCCTCAGGCAACTGTCGTGCCACCCCCATTGCCGGAGAGGACAGTGACCGCCCAGGAGGGGAGAAAGCAGGCAAAAGCATCTCAATCTAGAGCGGGGGAAATGGCGGTGGATATAAGCGAGATCAAGCGAGCTTGGTCGAAAGTAAGGGAAAAGGTTAGGGAGAAGAGTATGCCCACCTATTTTAATCTAATACAAGGGCAGCCGGTGGCTGTAAAAGGGGGAGAATTGGTTCTCTCTTTCCATGCCAACAGCAGGGTTTCTTGCGAAAAGATGAAAGAGGACGCTCACCGCTTGCCTGTGGAGGAGAGCTTGAGAGAGATTTTAAGCCTAGACTTAAGGTTGCGGCCGGTGCTGGAAAAGGAGAAGGCGATGCAGGCGAGTTCGGTACAGATCTCCGAGAATAAGAAGAAAAGCTTAGCGGGGTATAAGACGCGAGATCAGGTGGAAACGGTCGGGAGGGAAGCATCTGAAGAAATAAATTACACAATGTCAAAAGATACACAGAAGCTGGAGACGGAGACATATCCTCTTTCCGCGCGGGAGGAGATGAAACCCGGAGGGCAAGCGGGGGAGGAGAAAGAGGTTTCTCCCCAGCCACCTAGGATGGAAAAACCCACTCTTTCTGAGGGAGCAGGAGAAGCCCAAGATGAAGATGAGGCGCATAAGGTCAACATGGTCAAAGAGATGTTCAGCGCCGAGATTGTGGAGGAGACCTATCTGCGGCCGGAGGACGAAAAACCGGGCAATAGGTGAGCTTCACCCCCTGACCCCACTATTTCCGCGGGTTATAATGTTTATAACAGGGTAATTGATGGTGACAAGAAAGCGGTTCGCTAGCGATGGAGCTTAATCGCTTGAGCGTGTATACCCGGTTAACACGTCTAGAGCTACATGTTCGTGGTTGTCGCTTGGTAGAGGAGATTTTACCGAATCGATTTTGGCGGGTGGTGAGATGAACGGAAACATTCAAAAGATGATGAAACAGGCGCAGAAGCTGCAGAGGCAGATGATGGAAGCCCAAGAGGCTTTGGCGGAAGAAAGAGTGGAAGCCACCGCAGGCGGGGGGATGGTGAAAGTGGTCGCCGATGGGCAGCAGCACATCCTTGAAATAAGCATCGATCCGCAAGCGGTGGACCCAGAGGATGTAGAGATGCTGGAGGACATGGTGCTCGCGGCGGTTTCAGAGGCTTTGAAAAAGTCGCGGGAGCTCTCCGAGGAACGACTGGGAGCTTTGACCAAGGGTTTGAGGATTCCTGGGCTAACCTAATTCATAATCGATTTTCAATAAACGATAATCAAGGGGACATTTGAAGGAAGGTAGCGGATTGTATTATACCCCTCCCATCGAAAGGTTGATCGCGGAGCTGGCGAGGCTTCCAGGTATTGGCCCTAAATCCGCCCAAAGACTGGCTTTTCATATTATCAAAGTCCCGCTCCAGGAGGCGGAGGATCTAGCCCAAGCCATCGTGGAAGCCAGGAGAAAGGTACAGTTCTGCCGGAGATGTTTCAATTTGAGCGAGATGGAGCTATGCGAGTATTGCTCGGATAGCCGAAGGGATAGCTCCCTGGTATGCGTGGTGGAGGAAGCCAAAGACATAGTTGCCATAGAACGCACCGGGGAGTTCAGAGGTCTCTATCACGTTCTGGGCGGCGCTATCTCACCCATCGATGGGGTGGGACCGGAACAGCTACGCGTAAACGAGCTAGTTTCCAGAATAAAGGAGGATAAGGTGGAAGAGGTTATCCTTGCCACCAATCCCTCGGTGGAAGGGGAGGCCACGGCCCTCTATATCGCTAATCTGATAAGGTCCATGGGGGTGAAGGCGACCAGGCTGGCTAGTGGTTTGCCGGTGGGTGGAGATCTGGAATATGCGGATGAGGTGACCCTTGGAAGGGCACTCCAGGGAAGAAGAGAGATTTAGACCGGGCAAATAAATGTGGAATGGGGAGGTAGAGGCGCACGGGGGATTTATCCGTTTCTTAGGGCTGGAAAGAACCGGATTTAGGTTGGAAGGCGAGTAGGGAGGAATGTACCGTATTATAATGTAATTTTAACAATACCGGATAAATCCGGTGATGGGATAGCTTTCGCGAGGACTTGGATCAGGCCAATTGAATTGGGCCCGGGTGATTGAGTAAAAGCGGTGAGGGAAGTTGTCATTGATCGTGCAGAAGTTCGGCGGCACCTCGGTTGCGGATATAGAAAAGATAAAAAGAGTGGCGCAAAGGGTAACACAAACCTATGAACAGGGTAATGACGTAGTGGTGGTCATATCCGCGCTGGGTGATACAACCGACCGGTTAATCAAGTTGGCGAAAGAGATCTGCGACCGTCCCCCGGAGAGGGAGATGGACATGCTTCTCTCCACCGGGGAACAGATGTCCGTGGCTTTGTTGTCCATGGCCATTCACAGCCTTGGTTACCAGGCGATCTCCTTCACCGGCGCCCAAGTAGGTATCGTTACAGATAGCACGCACACCAAAGCTAAGATCATAGATATAAAGGTGGCGCGTATACTAGAGGAGCTGTCCAAAGGCAGGATCGTGATAGTCGCGGGATTTCAGGGCGTCTCCTTGGACGATCACATAACCACCTTGGGAAGGGGAGGATCGGATACGACGGCGGTGGCTCTAGCCGCCTCCCTAGGCGCGGAGGTCTGTGAGATTTATACCGATGTGGAAGGTGTTTTTACCGCCGATCCCCGACTGGTGCCCGAGGCGCGCAAGATCGACCGCATTACCTATGACGAGATGCTGGAAATGGCTGCCACCGGCGCTAAGGTAATGCAATTACGCAGCGTGGAATTTGGAAGGAATTATGGGGTGGTGATTCATGTGAGGTCGAACTTCTCCGATAACGAGGGGACCTGGATAACCGATTCCGAGGAACGCATGGAGAAAGCCATCATCCGTGGGGTTACCCACGATGTGACCGAGGCGAAAATAACTCTTATGGGGGTCCCCGACCGGCCGGGAATAGCAGCTTATCTCTTTCGCTGCTTAGCAGATGCCAATATAAATGTGGATATGATTATCCAGAACGTGGGCGAGAACAATCAAGCGGATATCTCTTTCACTATTAGCAGGGACGATCTGGATAAGGTCAAGTCTATTATGGAGAAAGTGGTGGAAGAGCTGGGCGCCCGCGGTTTCGATTGTGATGAGGAGATCGCCAAGATCAGCCTGATTGGGGCGGGGATGAAAACTCATCCCGGCGTGGCGGCGGATATGTTCTCCGCCCTGGCGGAGCATAATATTAATATTGAGATGATCAGCACCTCTTCCATAAAGATTAGTTGTGTGATAAAGGCCTCCGAGGTGCAGAAGGCGGTCCAGGCTGTCCACAGGAAATTCGGCTTGGATAAAGGCGTGGTGATGCATGGATGAGAGAACTATATTGTTGATGGTGGGGTTTGCGGTATGGAGGTGAAATACCCCCAGGGGTAAGGCGGTGGAAAAAGAGATAAAATAAAGAATAATTTTGTCTTGTCGTTAGTGGAAAAATAGGATTGGAGTTCGTAATGGAGGATGAACATGTCCAGGGGATTTAAAGTGGCTATCGCGGGCGCAACCGGAGCCGTGGGCGATGCCATGCGCACTATCCTGGAGGAGCGCGAGTTCCCCGTGGAGGAGGTGCGATTTCTGGCTTCCCACCGTTCCGAAGGAAAAAAGCTGACTTTCCGGGGAGAGGAGATAAGCGTACAGGTGCTGGGAAACGACTCCTTTCGAGGTATAGATTTGGCGCTTTTCTCTGCCGGGTCGGCTATATCCAAGGAGTTCGCCCCCGCCGCGGTGAAAGCGGGCGCGGTGGTGGTGGACAACAGCAGCGCCTTCAGGATGGAGGAGGACGTTCCCCTGGTGGTTCCGGAGGTCAACCCCGAGGAGATAGCCAACCATCGAGGGATTATCGCCAATCCTAACTGTTCCACCATCCAGATGGTGGTGGCGCTGAAACCTCTGCATGACAAATGGAGGCTATCTCGGATAGTGGTGTCAACCTATCAATCCGTCTCAGGAACCGGGAGAAGGGCCATGGCTGAGCTGGAGGAGCAAGTTAGATCCTGGGTGGAGGGTAAGAAATTAGAGTGTCAGGTTTACCCCCATCCCATCGCTTTCAACTGCCTGCCACATATAGATGTATTCCTGGAAAACCACTATACCAAGGAAGAGATGAAGATGGTCCAAGAGACCCAGAAGATCATGAAACTCCCCAATCTACCGGTGAACGCCACCGCCGTACGAGTTCCGGTGATGGTGGGCCACTCTGAGTCCGTCTATGCGGAGTTCGAGGAGGAGGTCTCCTCGGAGGAAGCCACACTTTTGCTAAAGGAGGCGCCCGGTGTGGAAGTGGTGGATGACCCGGGCAAGAACGTCTATCCTCTAGCCATTGATGCTGAGGGCAAGGACCCATGTTATGTTGGAAGAATACGTGTGGATCTTTATAATCGCCGCGCTTTGAGCTTCTGGGTAGTGGCTGATAACCTACGCAAAGGGGCCGCGCTCAACGCGATCCAGATAGCGGAAGAGCTGATTAAGGAATAGGAGAAAGAGAGATTACCGAGGATCAAGCGAGGGTTTATTGCGGGGACCATCCTGAGCGGCTGGCCATCGCTTGCTGCGTTGAGTGCGGAAAGGCTCTCTGCGAGGAATGCGCCCGGAAGGTCGGCCTCCGCTTCTATTGCTCTGGTTGCGTGGGGGACGCACAGGTCAAAAAAGAAAGCGTTACCATAGGAGGACAGGTCCAGCCACCCTCCTACCCAGGAAACTTTACTTCTAGCCCCTACCAAGCCCCGTCACCCACCAACTATGGATATAACCAGCCATGGGCTCCTAATTACCCCCAGGGGTATTATGGAAGTTATCCTTATCACCAATTCTATCCCTACTCTTATCCACCTCCCCCACCGCCGGGAACCTTTTTGGATCGGTATGCCAGTATGAATCCCCGGGAGTCCTGGTGGAGATCGATCAAATGGGGGGTGAAAGAAAGCATCCTCGCCCTAGTGCTCATCTTCGTTCTCTATTACGCGATTTCTCTGATCCCGGCGCTGATTGCCGGCTCCGATTACCGCAACATCTCCGTCTTCTCCTATGTCTTGCTCATGTGCCCTCTCTTCGCCGCCTCGGCATATTTCATCGCCCGTAGACAGGGCCAAGGGCTTAGGGAGTTGGGCTTGAAGAGCGGATCGCTCAAGCGTGAGATAGAGTGGGGGACATTGGGAGGGTTTCTCGCGCTCATCGGCAACGTGGGCCTATTCTACATCTTATGGTTAATATATTATCTTTTAACTGGCGAACGCCTGGTCAATCCCCAGATGAACGTGTTGAAGTCCCAGAAGGGGCTGATGCTGGTGGTCTATATACTCTCCATAGTGGTTTTCGCCCCCATTTTCGAGGAACTTTTTTTCCGGGGGGTTCTCTATCCTCCCCTGCGTAACAAACTGGGAAGGACCCAGGGTATGGTATTGCTCGCCTTTATCTTCGCCTTCCTTCACTTCCAGCCTTCTGGAATGTTCTCCCTCTTTATGGTGGGTCTGATTCTGACCTTTCTCTACGAAGAGACAGAGTCGCTCTACCCCTCTATAATCGCGCACGCCATCAATAACACAGTGGTGCTGCTTACCATGCTGCTTTTAGGATAGGGGGCGACGCGGTTTATAATGCTCCCGGAACGGTCGATGATTATACGAAAGCTCAAACCAAAAACGGAAAAGAGTATGGAGGAAAGTTGGCATGGGTAATGAGCGCGCTGGCATTCCCTTCTGCGTGAATCACCCGGGAGTGAGAGCTCGGGCGAGATGCGTATCTTGCGGCAACTATATATGCGAGGGATGCCTGCGGGAGAACCATGCAAGAGCCATGTGCCCCTCCTGCTGGGAGAGACTGCGAAGGGCGCCAGAAGAGATTGGTAGGATATCGACTGAGTCGCGGGAGGCTTCGCCCCAAAGGATTAATGATGAGGGAGGCGGCAAAGGAGCTCCGCCTGTCTACCCCAGGACACCTCATGAGACAATAGGAAAGACGAGCCAACCTCGACCGGTGGGACCCACTGTATATGCTTGCTGTTCCTATCACCCAGGGGTAAGGGCGGTGGCCCGTTGCGTCAATTGCGGTGCCTTCCTATGCGCTCAGTGTCGGAGGATAGATCAGGGAAAGAGATATTGCAAGGACTGCTATAACTTCCTTGTGGATAAAAGAATGGCGGTGGCTCCTTCTCCAGCCGGAATTTACCCCTATTATCCGAGCGGGCCAAGCTTCCAGCATTCTGAAAGTTCCTCGGGGTATCCTCGGATTCCAGGCGGGCAGCAAGCGCCAGGATATCCTTATCCCGCCGTCCCAGCACCATCGCCAAAACTCCCTTATCCTTATATATCCGCGCGCCCCCTGGGAAGATCGGCATTAGAGAACGCCCAGTGGAAGCTTTGGCCAGGGATACTCTTTCTACCGGTACCTTTCATTGCCAGCGGGGCCGTCACCTATCTGATGAACAAGGGCCCCGAGCTTACCTTGGGAGCGGCGACCCTGCTCCTTTCCATGGTCGTCTATACCATGTTCACCTTCTTCGCGGTGATCACCGTCAGCCGCTATGGCAACGCCACAGAATCCTTGGGACTAATCACCTGGGACGTTAAATCCAGTTTGGCAATGGGGTTGGTGGGGGGAGTTGTCTGTTACTGGCTATCCATGGCGTTTGCCCTGCTTTCGTACGCTTCGCTCCATAACCTGGAATGGGTGGAGAAGTGGCTGGAGGGACTCTTTGAGGTGAATATGAAATCTGGCGTATCAGGTGTCGATCTGATTATCGCCTTTCTGCTCATAGTAGTTGCCGCGCCCATATGCGAGGAAATCTTTTTTCGCGGCTATCTCTATCCCCCTATGCGACGGTTTATGGGAAGGGGGGCGGCGATTATCGTTAATGCCTTACTCTTTTCCTTGGTTCACTTCAGTCTTTTTGGGCTAATGAGCAGGATGGTGGCTGGCTGTATCTTCTGCCTCCTCTACGAATATAAGGAGAACCTGGCGGCGCCCATCGTCGCCCACGCTGTCAACAACTTCATAGCGTTCATGCTCCCCTTGATTACCTTCCAGTCCATGCGTCTTCTACGCCTGGGATGATTTGAGCCCGCCGTTATCGCCTCATACGGAAAATCATAAATAACCCCGAAGAAAAAGACATCTGCGGGACTTCCGTTTACGCGAATTGATATAGGAATAGAAGAAAACCGTAAACGATCCTCAATGGGAAATGGCGAGGAGCAAGATGAAATTTGACGATGGCTAAGACATTCATTGCCCACGCGGGATTCCTAGCGCTTTGGTGGGATGTCGCCCGACCTACTCTCCAGGAGTGGAGAACACCATTTTAACCGAAAAACAGAAGTATTTTCCTTTGAAATCGCGGCAAGGACAAGGGCTGCTACCGCGGGCGAAACGCGGCCGCTTTCGCATAGGTGAACGTTGCGCCCTCGAATAGATGGGAGGCATCTGGGTCGTTTGATCGGGACTCTTGATATAAGTAGAACCTGGATAAGAGGATTTGCGGGAGAAAAAAAAGAAAGATTAATATGAAATAGGTTTTAGCAGATAGGTGGGAACTTTATTTTACATTATGTTAATATTGAGTTTGGCTGAGGGTAAAAAGTTTGCGTGGGAAAATGACCGAATGTTGGGGAGGAGGTTGTAGATGATTTGCCCAACGTGTGGGTGGGAGAATCCTGATTACGCCACCTTTTGCGAGATATGCAAGAAGGATTTGCGAAAGGAATTGGAGAGGGGGGCATCTGGGGAAGCCATTGCGCCACGGATCGCTTCACGGGTGAGCAATCAACATCGGAAAGAGAAGAAGACTCAAGCGCTGAAAAGGACCTCTTATATACGGGAGGCTAACCAGGCTCCTTCCGCGCCGATACATCTGGAGGTGGAGAGAATCACTCTCGGAGGAGACACAGGCGCGTCATCGCCGACTCCGTTTCCATCGGTTGAGCCAGTCTATCCAGTCCAGGAGGTCGCTTCCGCGGCGAAAGAGGCGGAGGTGCAGCTTCCGGGAACCGAGGCTTTCAAAGCCATGGGAGCCGGAGAGGAGGGCCAACACCCGTCTACTTCAATCGGTCCTACGGCGGTCATGCCCCCTCTCCATCAACCCCAGGGCTCGGGTAGATCGGAGAAGGCCGTTTGCCCGCAATGTTATGCGGAGAATCCACCGCAGAATCTCTTTTGTCAGGAATGTGGTTCGCCTATGCCCACCGTAACGCCCGGGGCTACCGGCGCTGCCACAATGCGAAGCGGGGCGACCTTTTATTCGCGAGGGACAGGGACCGCCCAAGAGCTTTCCAGGCGAGGGGAGATGGCGCCTTCGGCGAGGGAAGCAACCAGGGCAATGGTCCCTGTGGAAGGTGTGGAAGGAAGAGAGAGGAAAAAGACATTCTCTTTCGCCGATGTATTGGCAATCTTTTCCCTGGTGACTTTGGGCTTGGCGCTATCCCCGATTTTTAAATGGAGAAAGGGCATGAACGTCTCCATCTTCGGCTATCAGGGGGTAAATCGTCCTGGAGGCCCAGGAATCTTGCCCTATGCGGGATGGGAATGGCTGACCCTTGGGGTTGTGACGGCTCTGGCCTTAGCCCTGACACTGGCCTTCCTTTTAATTCGCGTGGGCAGGGGCAATATGTTTATTCTGGCGGGATGGATCGCTCTATTCCCCTTCATCTATCTGGTTGCTCAAAGCCTGCTTCCTTTGAGGACTCAAGGGATGGAGTTGGAAAAAGCGGTTGGCTTCGGCAAACTCTTCTTTGGCGGAGGCGCCTATCCCTATTCCCTGGAACCAACCGTCTGGCTGTTAGTGGGTGGAGGGGTCCTTCTTCTACTGGCGGGGCTGTTATCTCCCCCTCGAAGATGGCTGAGGCTGGTAAGCCTTATATCTTTTGGAGCGACCGTGGGAGGATTGGCGATCTTTTGCGCCATGGCCTATAACTGGAACATTTTCATCCCGGAAGCGGTAAAACTCCTGGGAAAGCCCTCAATCTTCCTGTGAAAGAAATTGTCTTTGCCCGAGCGAGCATGTCTTGAAGAAGAGATAAGTGGGCGCTGACCTCCCCATATCACCAAAATTCCTCGTTCGCAACTGGAACATTTTCATCCCGGAAGCGGTAAAACTCCTGGGAAAGCCCTCAATCATCCTGTGAAAGAAATTGTCTTTGCCCAAGCGAGTATGTCTTGAAGAAGAGACAAGTGGGCGCTGACCTCCCCATATCACCAAAATTCCTCGTTCGTCCTAATTCCATTTTGGAAAGGGCGCAGTCCTTTGGTCTAAAGCTATGCGAAGGCCGCCTGCATGTCACCAGCATATTGACTTGCCACCTCCTCTCAGTTAAAATATTTAGCAATACAAAATATTAGCGTCATAAAACATTTATTCCTCGAGAAAAAAGGAGCGCTCCTATGAAAGGCAGTCATTTACTGGAATACGCCAGTCAGTTGGAATCTATGATTCCGGTTTTCATCCGGGTGGGAAGAAATCTTGAGACCAAGAGACTCTCCCGTTATTCCCTCACCCTCCCACAGTTTTTCGCTCTAGCGGTTTTGGAAAATAATGGTCCATGCAAGATGAAAGAACTAGGTTTGGAGTTGGGCCTTTCTCTGGGAACAGTAACCGGCATCGTCGACCGATTAATAAGAGAAGGACTGGTGGAACGTTATACCGACCAGCGCGATAGACGGGTGGTGAGAGTGAAGCTTTCCTCCAAGGGAGAAGAAATCCTGAGGAAGATTCATGAAGACAGAAAAAGAGCCCTGGCGGAAAGGATAAGTGGGCTAAGCGATTCGGAATTGAATCAGTTGATAGAAACCTTGTCCAGTATCGGCGCGCTCTTTTCTCAAGACGGCGCGGACCAATGAGAGGTGGCAGATGAGAAAAAAGGTATCGCTTTATCTAGCGTTTCTACTACTCGCGGTGGCTTTGATGGGGTGGAGCGTCTCGGGTTGTGGATCGGACTCTCTTCGGGAGATAAAAATGGCGGAGGTGGAGAGGGGGGACTTTTTCGAGAAAATCTCGGCGATTGGAAAGACCGGATTAGCGGATTTGGTGGATGTCCCGCCGCATACCGATGGCACAATCGCCCAGTTGATGGTGGAGGAGGGCGACGAGGTGGCAGCGGGCGACATACTAGCCGTGCTCGACCGCGCTGAACTGGAGAGGGCGGCGGAAGAAGCCCGGGCTAATTACCTGGCCATCGCTTCTCTGGGGGATTCCTTGATTTCCCTTGGGGAGCTTTCCCAGAGTAGCTATCAGGCCATCTCCAGTTCGGTGCAGGGTTTCAACTATCTGATATCTCAAATGGACAATCTGGTGCTCACCCTCTTCGATCTGGCTCCCCTGCTGATCATATATCTTCCACCGGAACAGCAGGAATATGTGAAAGAAATTCTTGCGCGAGAGAAGGCTCAATATCTGGCCAGTATGAATAGCAGGGTGATCCCGCAGATCCCCCTCCCCAGCGGAAGCGTGGCGAGCGCCCTTCAAGCTAGCGAGGCGATGAGGGATCTGGCGTATAAACAATACCAAGAGGCTTTGCAGGCATTGCAGAAACCTTACATCCAGGCTCCGGTGGCGGGAGCGGTTATCTTTAACCCCCCATCGGGGATTTTCCCCTCTAATCTCGCCGCCAGTCTATCCAGCAGCCTGGCGTCCTTGACTAGCGGTTTGGGCATCTTTGGCGCAGGAGTGGGAGGAGGAGGTATTAACGAGCTTTTGGGGAGCCTGATCCCACAGACCGAGATAAAAGCTGGAACCAGGGTTACCAAGGGCCAGCCTATCTTTCAGATCGCGGACCTGCGCAACGCAACGGTGGAGGCGGAAGTGGAGGAAGGGGATATCCCAAAAATCAAGAAGGGCCAGAAGGTCAAAATATATCTTGATGCCTACCCTGACCGTGATTTCACTGGAACGGTTTCCCACGTGGGAATAAAAGCCAGAAGTGGATCAACAGGAGCCACAGTCTTCCCGGTGATAGTGCGTCTGGACCGCTTGGAGATACCTTTGAGGATGGGATTCAACGCCACGGTGGATATCGAGTTGCTGAGCAAACCAGAAGTACTCATCGTGCCAGCGCAGGCTTTGGTAAAGGAGGGGGGAGCCGAATATGTTTGGGTGGTTGAGGATGGCGTGGCTCACCGGCGACAGGTGGTTAGCGGCGCGGAGTCAGACGAGGAAGTTGAGATCGTGGAAGGGCTGGAAGCGGGTGAGACGGTGGTGACGGAAGGCATATCCCTCCTCACCGAAGGAAAGAAGATAAAGTAGAGGTCAGTCTCTAGTCTTAGCGATCGTGGTCAGCATGCGAGGTTGGAATAGATATGGGTGAGCAAAAGGACTCAGATGGTAAACGCGAGAGAGGTATACGAAGTTTCGAGGAAGCCCCTTTAATTGTAAAGTTACATAATGTAGTAAAAATATATCCCATGGACGGCGTGGAAGTCTTCGCTTTGAGGGGCGCGTCGCTAGAGGTGAGGAAAGGCGAGTTCGTCGGCATAATGGGCGCATCCGGTTCGGGCAAGTCCACCCTTATGCATATCACGGGCTGTCTCGATCGCCCCACCGAGGGAGAGGTATATATCGATGGGGAAGATGTGAGTAAGTTAAACGACAACCAGCTGGCGGACATTCGCAACGGCAAGATCGGTTTCGTCTTTCAATCCTTCAACCTACTGCCCCGCACCTCCGCTATTTCCAACGTGGAGCTTCCCTTGCTTTACGCCGGGGTGTCTCGAGGGGAGCGGCGCAAGCGCGCCAAGGAGGTGTTGGAGAGGGTTGGGCTGGGTTCTCGTCTGGACCATTACCCCTCTCAACTTTCCGGCGGGGAGCAGCAGAGGGTGGCAATTGCTCGGGCTTTGGTTAACCATCCCTCCCTGATTCTGGCGGATGAGCCCACTGGCAACCTGGATTCCAAATCCGGAAAAGAGGTGATGAATATATTAAAGGAATTGAATGGTCAGGGAATAACCCTGATCTTGGTAACTCACGACCGGGAAGTTGCCGAGCATGCCCACCGTATCGTGCATATTCGGGATGGCGAGATTATAGGCGAGGAGGAGGTTTCGAAAGATAACGAATGATTGGTCGGAAGGAGGATTGCTTTTAAGGAGAGCGGGGGCGAAAAAGATTGTCGAAGATTTTGGCTTGGGTGGGGGATAATCGGGGCTTTGTCAAAGCTAGTGACGGATGGGAACGAGCGGCTGAAGACAAGATGGTACATGCCTGTAAAGAATAGGTGAAGGAGCGGGATAGATGAAGATTCTGGAAGGCTTGCGCATGGCCTTCATCTCCCTCAAAGCGAATAAGATGCGCTCACTCCTTACCATGTTGGGAGTGATTATCGGAGTGGGAGCGGTTATTATGCTCATCTCCCTGGGGTTGGGGGCTAAAGAGGAAATAGGCTCCAGCATAGAGGCGATAGGTTCCAACCTTATCGCCGTGGTGCCCGGCAAGATCGATTTAAAGAGCGTTTTTGGGAAAAATCCCTCGGAGATGAAAGGCGGAGTGGGTTTTCAAGCCAACAAACTCCGCCCAGAGATGGCCGAGTTCATTCAAGAAAAGCTACCTGAGGGCTTCTACGTTGCCCCCATTGTTATCGATACCCGAAACATTAGTTATGGCTCCAACAAACACTTCACCTCGGTGGTGGGGACCACGGAAAATTATCCGCGGGTGAGGGGCTACGAAATGGAACGAGGGCAGTTCTTCACCGCCACGGAGATCAATCGCGACATCTGTACCATCGGACCCGAGGTTGCCAAAAGCCTCTTCGGGGAACAGGACCCTCTGGGAAAGCAGATTCTCATAGGTGGCCATCGCTTTATGGTGATAGGCGTGACTGCCCCCAAGGGAAGCACATTTTTTATCGATAACGACGATATCGTGCAGATTCCCTATACCAGGATGTCCCGCTATTTTGGGAAGAACAAGCCGGACAACATCCTGGTGCAGGCCCCCAGCAAGGAGAGCGTCCCCGGCGCGGTGACCCAGATCCAGCGTTTACTCGAGGACTTAAAACTGGAGGATTACGAGTTCACCGTGATAACCCAGGAGGACTTAGTGGGGTTCGCCGATTCGATTCTACGCATTCTCACCTATCTGCTTGGCGCCATAGCGGGAATTTCGCTCTTGGTAGGAGGGATAGGCATTATGAATATCATGCTGGTGTCGGTAACGGAGAGGACGCGGGAGATCGGGATTCGCAAGGCGGTGGGAGCGAAGACCCGCGATGTGATGTTCCAGTTCCTGATGGAAAGCGTCTCCATCAGCATTGTCGGAGGAATCCTGGGGATTATCCTGGCTTTTGGCGGAGCCACCCTTATCAGCCGGATACTGGGGATACCCAACCAGATGACCTTATGGGCAATCATCTTGGCATTCTTCTTCTCCGGGGGAGTTGGGGTCTTTTTCGGGGTATATCCGGCGATGAAGGCTTCTCGCCTTGATCCCATCGCCAGCCTACGCTACGAGTGACGGGGAAATATACCGGTTAAGATAGCCTGAAAACCCCCTTTCCAGAAGCGATTTTACAGAAGCTACGCGCCAATTGCGGTTGGTATCGCATCGTGAGCTATTACACCACGGAAACATTACGTTAAATTGGGAACGGAGAACCACACGATAAATTCCCTTCCATTGAGCTCAGCCCAGATCTCGCCACCCAGTAGGTCCACCAGGTTCTTGGCGATGTACATCCCCATGCCGGTGGAGTCGCTTCTGGCCGCGCTATCCTTGCCGGCGAGGTAGTACCTCTCGAAGATGTGGGGAAGATCTCTCTGGTCCAGGATACCTTCTTCCATCAAGCAACGAACCCCCACCGTCACCCAGCCGTTTTCTCCCTCCTTCACAATCAGAGCCACGATGGATTTTTGGTTCCCATAGCGCAGGGCATTGGAAAGCAAGTTGTTGATGATCCGCTCGAACTTGAAGCGGTCGGTATGCAGCGTCAAGGGAGCATGAGATTCCTTTAGTCGCGTGGAGCGCTTCAGCATGATCTGATGTCTTCCCACATCCAAGATCTCAAACTGCTTGATCTGATGACGCAGCGCCTCCAGGACATCGAAGTCTTCCAGCCAGAAGTCCCTGAGTCCGCTCTCGATACGAGTTATATCCATAAGGTCCTCGATGATGTTGAGCATTTGCGCCGTCTCTAACTCCAGGGCTTTCACGATCTCCAGCTTGCTTTCGTCGGAGAGGGCGTGGAAACGTTGATGCAATAAAGAAACTCCGGAACGGGCGGCGTACAATGGGTTGCGTATATCGTGATCGGCTATGGCCATGATTTCTTTTTGCATGAGGTAACCACGGTGGATCTTCTTATTCAGCAGCCAGAAGGTGATGTACCAGCCGATGGAAAAGACTAGTAGGAGAAAGATGGTAGTGAGCAAGGGGAGCCAGTCATTATTTACAGATCGCAACATAACGAAGGAAAAAGCGGTAAGCATGATGGAAAGCAGGATGAGGATCAGGTTGAAGAACATGATCCTCGCGAAATCCATCCAGTTGAAGATCTTGCCTTCCGTCTTTCCCACCAATCTATTACCTCCCCGGTTTGTCTTAAGTTCAGTAGTATTTTAATCGTCATCCCTCCCTAAATACTGAATAATCCAGCCCCACTTGGACTAAGAGCGGGTGAAAAAACCGCCCATTCTTCGATTGCTTCAAGGGGCTGAAAGTGTGAGATTATCCCATGGATTGAGGTAAGTGAATTAGTTACGCCTTGATAGTGAATATTCCCCCATGCAAAGAGGGTGTGAAACTTTCTTGACGAAGTTGGTAAAAATTATAGAATGAAGGGAAACCTTGGATCGAGCAGGTTTCCAGGTGTTCGAGCGACAACGATTTATTTCTTTCTGAGAATCAATATAGGCAATCTATATATGCTCCTTTATATCCTTTCTCCCCCTAAATTCTTTTAAAGAAAATTTTTTCTCAATCTATCTTTTCTTTTCTCTTTGATAAATCTTCTCCATTTCATGTCTTACTAAATCTTTTGTTACTATTGTGATCAGAAAATCTTCTGGAATATTTTCTATTTGCCCTAGGAATTTTATTTCATCTAAACAATTAGTCAATTTTCCTAATGCATCAAGTAAAGCCATATATATTCTTTCTACCTCTTGTTTGAATTCTTCGGCATCTTTTGGATTTAAATTTTTTAGCTTGATAAAGTCCCTTTTGCTTATCCACTGTCCCCGCCTTACCTCGCATCTTTCCACGTACTCTAACGCCAATTTTCGTATTCTCTCCCTCTTTTTACTTTCCATTTCTGGTCTTTCTATTTTGTTTTCCATTTTTCTCCTTTGTTTTCTTTAATTCTCCTATTTTTATTATACTTCTATATGTAAAAAAATTTTAACATCGCTAAAAAATTATAGAATGAAGGGAAACCTTGGATCGAGCAGGTTTCCAGGTGTTCGAGCGACAACGATTGCCCGATGGAAGCGAATATCTAGAGGGTGAGAGCCCCTGAGTCTTACCAAAGAAAAAAAAGAGAAAGGAAGCTTTCCACTAAAATATACACATTTAATGATCAATCTAAATGTCGGGCTGTGAGGATTTCTACTCTTTTGAAGAGAAAGCACGCGAGAAGTCGATTGGGATAACCAGGGATACCGGGCTTCGGCCTTATTTTGTTGACTACGAATGAGGGGCGATTTATCATAGAGTTAAGTAATCTACATGTGTTAGATAAGTCTTCGGATATGCGTCCTCGTTCCGATTGAGGTTACGGGTGGGGATAAAGGAGGGTCACATGCACATAGAAAAACAGAAGATGCGAATAGAAATCCTAACCAATTCACACCGCATCCTGGCGGATATTCACATATTTTCTGGCGCTCGCCTGACCGATATATTAGCGGCTAGGGAAGCCCAGTCCTTTATAGCCCTCACTGACGTGGTGGTTTATGATCTCCAATCAGGCGGCGAGATCTTCAGCGCCGATTTTATCAATATCAATAAGAACCATATCGTGATGGTGCGTCCCGCGGAATAATCGGTCCTCCCTTGTTACGGCAGGGGAAGCGAAAAACGATGAAGCTATTTGGTGGCGCGTCCGGCGAATCGATTAACCTTTCCTATTGCCACCCATCTTAGAAGATACGATGGGGCGCAGCTACTCGCGTGTATCTCCATATCGCCTAAATCTCGGAGAAATTGCGAACGGAGAGACTGAAGCATCTGGAAAGGGAAGAGTTAAATCCCGCAATCAGTTCTTCCATGACTTTGGAATGAAATATGGCGCCATATGGCGCCATCGCGTTGGCGTTGAGGCATACGCTTTGGGGGTTTTCCTCTCTTATGAGTTTGCCGCACGGATAGAGAAGCTTCATCCGCTCCCCAAACGCTTGCATAAAACCGTTTATCTCAGTATGTCAAATCCCGGGTGATGCTATGAGTCGCTTCGGTATAGGGAGCTAGAAAACTGATATTTTCGAAGAGATAGGTTCTCTTAGAGAAGCTTCATCCGCGCTCCCCAAACGCTTGCATAAAACCGTTTATCTCAGTATGTCAAATCCCGGGTGATGCTATGAGTCGCTTCGGTATAGGGAGCTAGAAAACTGATATTTTCGAAGAGATAGGTCCTCTGGATGTTTCGAATGG